>NZ_JBGCCR010000015.1:0-173142 GCF_041262485.1 Streptacidiphilus sp. BW17
CGGGGAACTGCGCGAGCAACCACCCTGTGCGGATGGCCCTGCTCGCTGAGCGACTCACCACACTGGGTGGCTTGTCGCGCAGTTCCCCGCGCCCCTGATAGTGCAACTACCTGCGGGAGCGAAATGAGCTCTCAGCCGCTGAACTCCTCCAGGCCCTTCTGGGCCTGGGCCAGGAGCTCGCGGCGGCCGTCCAGCTCGGACTGGAGCTTCGCCACCTGGCGTGCGTCGCCCTTGGCCTGCGCCGCAGCGATCTGCCGTTCCAGCTTGTCGACCGCCGCCTGCAGCAGGCCCGTCATGCCCGCGGCGCGGGCCCGCGCCTCAGGGTTGCTGCGCTGCCACTCGGCCTCCTCCGCCTCGCGGATGGCCTGCTCGACCGTCCGGAGGCGACCCTCCAGGCGCGGACGCGCATCCCGTGGGACGTGGCCGATGGCCTCCCAGCGCTCGGCGATGTCGCGGTAGGACGCCTTCGCGGTCTTCAGGTCGCCGATCGGGAGCAGCGCCTCCGCCTCGACCAGCAGGGCTTCCTTGGCGTGGGCGTTGTCGCGCTCACCCGCGTCACGCTCGTCGAAGACCGCCGAGCGGGCCTGGAAGAAGACGTCCTGCGCGCCCCGGAAGCGGGTCCACAGTTCGTCCTCGGCCTCGCGCTGGGCGCGGCCCGCGGCCTTCCACTCCGTCATCAGCTCGCGGTAGCGGGCCGCCGTGTCGCCCCAGTCCGTGGAGCCGGACAGCGACTCAGCCTCGACGACCAGCTTCTCCTTCTTGAGCCTGGCCTCCTCGCGCTGCTGGTCCAGCTGCGCGAAGTGCCCCTTGCGGCGCTTGGAGAACGCCGAGCGAGCGTGGGAGAAGCGGTGCCACAACTCGTCGTCGGACTTGCGGTCCAGGCGCGGCAGGCCCTTCCAGGTGTCCACGAGGGAGCGGAGCCGGTCGCCGGCCTCGCGCCACTGGGACGACTCGACCAGCTGCTCCGCCTCGGCGACCAGCGCCTCCTTCGCGGCGCGGGCGTCCTCCTGGGCCTTGGCCCGGGCCGCCTTGCGCTCCTCGCGACGCGACTCGACCTCGGCCACGAGCGCCTGAAGTCGCTTGGCCAGGGCGTCCAGGTCGCCGACCGCGTGGCCCTCGGTCACCTGCGCCTGCAGGTGCTCGATGGCCGTGAGAGCGTCCTTCGCCGCCAGGTCGGTGGTGCGCACGCGGCGCTCCAGAAGGCCGATCTCCACAGCGATGCCCTCGTACTTGCGCGTGAAGTAGGCCAGCGCCTCCTCGGGAGACCCCGCCTGCCACGAACCGACGACGCGCTCGCCGTCGGCCGTCCGCACGTAGACGGTTCCCTCGTCGTCGACCCGGCCCCACGGCTCGCTGCTCACAGCGCCTCCTCCATATGGCGCCCGTCTTCTGGACAGTTGTCGCAGAAGGGACGGACGCCGCCCACGTTCGATTGTCCGGCCGGTTCACAACCGCGCTGCCGGAAGCGCAGAAGCGCACCCTACAAGACGCCAACATAGGCGACGACCACCGGCGCTGTCCGTATCCCCGCCCGGATTGTTGCCTGCGCCGTCAAACCGCTCCGGTGGGTCGTCGCCCGTAAGCGTTGCGCGCCCGCGCGGGCGCGCAACCGGGTCAGCTCTTCGTCGTGGTGACGCTGTTCATGACGACCGGCTGCATCGGGTGGCCGTCACCGCTGCCGTTGCTGTTGTCCGTGCCCTTGGCGGCAATAGCGTTGAGCACGTTCAGGCCGCCCGTGATGGTGCCGAAGGGCGTGTAGTTCGCGGGCAGCGCACTGTCCTTGTAGACCAGGAAGAACTGCGAGCCGTTGGTGTTCGCACCGGAGTTGGCCATGGCAATGGTCCCGGCCGGATAGGTGCCGCCCTTGACGGCCGGGTCGCTGAGGTTCTCGTCCTTGAACTGGTAGCCCGGGCCGCCGGAGCCGGTGCCGGTCGGGTCGCCGCACTGCAGCACGTAGATGCCGGACGTCGTCAGACGGTGGCAGTAGACACCGTCGAAGAAGTGCTGCCCGGCAAGGAACACGAAGGAGTTGACGGTGTGCGGCGCGGCGGCGGCGTCCAGCCTGAGGTCCACCTCGCCCTGCCCCAGCTGGATCTTGGCGGTGTACGTCGCCGAGGTGTCGATGGTCATGGCCGGCTCGGTCTTCCAGGAGCCGTCCTTCTTCGCCGGGATCGTGTAGCCCGCGGCCGTGGTGGCGCCGGCGGCGGACGCCGAGGCGGACGGGGCCGCCGCCTTGGTCGCGGACGCGGCGTCCGAGGACTTCGCCGACGACCCGCTCGGCCAGAGCGCGACAGCGCCGACGGCGACCGCCGCGACGGCGACGACCGCTGCGCCGACGATGGCCGTGCGGCGACGGGACTCAGCGACCCGCTGCGCGCGAGCCTGGGCCTGGCGGTCCAGCTTCATCCGCTGCAACTCGCGGCGGCGCTTCTCCTTGTCCTTGGGAAGCTGCTGGGGCCTGCGCGTGTCGTTGGGGGCCACCGCCCACACTCCTCGGGTCTGCGGTCAGGTCGGTCAGTCGGTCAGGTCAGTGTTCGTCGGTGCGCAGACGGGCCCGTCAGAGCCCGGTCGCGGGGATCCTCCCACCCGACGGCGGCCTAGTGTAGGGAGCGAACCTGTAAACGCGAGGTGAGATGCGGCTACGAGCCGCCGGACGGGCGACGCCGACCTCGCGCGGCGAAGCCGCTGACGCGCCGGATACGGGTTCGCGATCCCTCCCGTACCGCCGGTAGGCTGCATGCAGCATCCGCAGCCATCCACTGGCGCAGGTACCTGAAGCAGCCACCACCGACGCGCAAAGGACCCACGTGTTCATCGCCGGCTTTCCCGCTGGAGCCTGGGGCACCAACTGCTACCTCGTGGCCCCCGCCGCCGGTGAGGAGTGCGTCATCGTCGACCCCGGCCACGAGGCGAGCGCCGGTGTCGAGGAAGCGGTGCGCGAGCACGGGCTGAAGCCGGTCGCGGTGGTGTTGACGCACGGGCACATCGACCACGTCGCCTCGGTCGTCCCGGTCTGCGGCGCACGCGGGATCCCGGCCTGGATCCACCCGGACGACCGCTACATGCTCTCCGATCCGGAGAAGGCCCTCGGCCGCTCCCTCGGCGCGCAGCTGATGGGCGGGATCACGGTCGGCGAGCCGGACGACGTCCGGGTGCTGACCGACGGCAGCGTCCTGGAGCTCGCCGGGCTGAGCCTGACGGTCGAGCATGCGCCCGGCCATACCGAGGGGTCGGTGACGTTCAGGACGCCCGCCGCACCGGAGCTTCCGCCGGTGCTGTTCTCGGGTGACCTGCTCTTCGCCGGCTCCGTCGGACGCACCGATCTTCCCGGAGGCGACCACGACGCCCTCCTGCAGTCGCTGGCCCGCGTGTGCCTGCCGCTGCCGGACGAGACCGTGGTCCTCTCCGGTCATGGCCCCCAGACGACCATCGGTCGCGAGCGTGCCGCCAACCCGTACCTGCTTCAGGTCGCCGGCAGCGCCGCGCCGACCGGCGCCCCGCGCCGCGGAATCTGATTGAGACGAGACGTGAGCAGCAACTCCCAGGCCTTCCAAGCCATCAAGGGCACCTACGACATCCTCCCCGCCGACGCGCCGACGGTGCTGGCCGTACGCGAGGCCTTCGCCGCGCCGCTGCGCCGGGCCGGTTACGGCTACATCGAGACGCCGGTCTTCGAGGACATCAACCTCTTCTCGCGCGGCGTCGGTGAGTCCACCGACATCGTCACCAAGGAGATGTTCGCCTTCACCACCCTGGGCGGCGAGCGCATCGCGCTGCGGCCCGAGGGCACCGCGTCCGTGCTGCGCGCGACGCTGGAGGCCAACCTGCACCGGGTCGGCAACCTGCCGGTCAAGGTCTGGTACAGCGGCTCGCAGTACCGCTACGAGAAGCCGCAGAAGGGCCGCTACCGCCAGTTCTGGCAGGTCGGCGCGGAGGCCATCGGCGCGGAGGACCCGGCGCTTGACGCCGAGCTGATCATCCTGGCCGACGACGCCTACCGCTCGCTCGGGCTGCGCAACTTCCGCATCCTGCTCAACAGTCTGGGCGACCGCGAGTGCCGTCCGGTCTACCGCGCCGCGCTGCAGGACTTCCTGCGCGGCCTGGACCTGGACGAGGAGACCCGCCGCCGCGCCGAGATCAACCCGCTGCGCGTGCTCGACGACAAGCGTGCGGACGTGCAGGCGCAGCTGGTCGGCGCGCCGATGCTGGTCGACTACCTCTGCGAGGGCTGCAAGGCCTACCACGAGCAGGTCCGTGAGCTGCTGACCGCTGCCGGGGTCGCCTTCGAGGACGACCCGAAGCTGGTCCGCGGGCTCGACTACTACACCCGCACCACCTTCGAGTTCGTCCACGACGGCCTCGGCTCGCAGTCCGCGGTGGGCGGCGGTGGTCGCTACGACGGCCTGTCCGAGATGATCGGCGGCCCGGCGCTGCCGTCCGTCGGCTGGGCGCTGGGCGTCGACCGCACCGTGCTGGCGCTGGAGGCCGAGGGCATCACCCTCGACACCCCGGCCGCCACCGACGTCTTCGCCGTGCCGCTCGGCGAGCAGGCCCGCCGCGTCCTCTTCGCGACGGTCACCCAGCTGCGCCGCGAGGGCGTCTCCGCGGACATCGTCTTCGGCGGCAAGGGGATCAAGGCCGCGATGAAGGCCGCGGACCGCTCCGGCGCCCGCTGGGCGATCGTCGCCGGCGAACGCGATCTCGCCGACGGCGTCGTCCAGTTGAAGGACCTCAGCACCGGTGACCAGACTCCGGTCGCCCTCGACGTTCTCGTCACCACCCTGAAGGAGAAGCTCCAGTGATCCGCACCCACGAGGCCGGCACGCTCCGCCCGGAGCACGCCGGCACCACCGTCACCCTCGCCGGCTGGGTAGCCCGCCGCCGCGATCACGGCGGCGTGGCCTTCGTTGACGTGCGGGACACCTCCGGCACCGTCCAGGTCGTCTTCCGCGACCTGGAGGCCGTGGGCGAGCTGCGCTCCGAGTGGTGCGTCAAGATCGTCGGCGATGTCCGCGTCCGCCCCGAGGGCAACGAGAACCCCGACATCCCGACCGGCCAGGTCGAGGTCGTCGTCTCCGAGCTGACCGTCCTCTCCGAGGCCGCGGCGCTGCCGTTCCAGGTCGCGGAGTACGAGCCGGGTTCGGTCAACGAGGAGGTCCGCCTCAAGTACCGCTACCTGGACCTGCGCCGCGAGGGTCCGGCCCGCGCGCTCCGGCTGCGCTCCAAGGCCTCGCACATCATCCGCACGGTGATGGAGGAGAACGGCTTCCTCGACATCGAGACGCCGTACCTGACCCGCTCCACCCCCGAGGGCGCCCGCGACTTCCTGGTGCCGGTCCGCCTGCAGCCGGGCCACTGGTACGCGCTGCCGCAGTCGCCTCAGCTGTTCAAGCAGCTGCTGATGGTCGCCGGCATGGAGCGCTACTACCAGATCGCGCGCTGCTTCCGTGACGAGGACTTCCGCGCCGACCGTCAGCCGGAGTTCACCCAGCTCGACGTCGAGGCCTCGTTCGTCGACCAGGAGGACATCCTCAAGCTGGGCGAGGAGGTCGTCTCCCGCGTCTGGGGCGAGGTCCTCGGCTACGAGGTCCCGCTGCCGCTGCCGCGGATGACCTACGCCGACGCCATGGCGCGCTACGGCTCGGACAAGCCGGACGTCCGCTTCGACAACGAACTCACCGAGCTGACCGAGTACTTCAGCGGCACCGAGTTCCGCGTCTTCCAGGCCCCGTACGTCGGCGCCGTGGTGATGCCGGGCGGCGCGTCCCAGCCGCGCAAGCAGCTGGACGCGTGGCAGGACTGGGCGAAGGCGCGCGGCGCGCGCGGGCTCGCGTATGTGTTGATCGACGAGGAGACCGGCGAGCTGCGCGGCCCGGTCGCCAAGAACCTCAGCGAGGAGCACCTCGCCGGCCTGGCCGACGCGGTCGGCGCGAAGCCGGGCGACTGCGTCTTCTTCGCCGCGGGCAAGAAGACCGCCTCGCAGGAGCTGCTCGGTGCTGCGCGTCTGGAGATCGGCAAGCGCTGCGGGCTGATCGACGAGTCCAAGTGGGCCTTCCTCTGGGTCGTCGACTTCCCGATGTTCGAGCCGATCGAGGACGACAAGGGCGAGTTCCAGGGCTGGCACGCGGTGCACCACCCGTTCACCGCCCCGACGGCCGAGTCCATGTCGACCTTCGACACCGACCCGGGCAGCGCGCTCTCCAACGCGTACGACCTGGTCCTCAACGGTTCGGAGATCGGCGGCGGTTCGATCCGTATCCACCAGAAGGACGTGCAGAAGCGCGCGTTCGACGCGATCGGCCTGTCGCCCGAGGAGGCCCAGTCGCAGTTCGGCTTCCTGCTGAACGCCTTCGACTTCGGCCCGCCCCCGCACGGCGGCATCGCCCTGGGCCTGGACCGCCTCGTCGCCCTGCTGGGCGGCTACGAGACGATCCGCGACGTCATCGCCTTCCCGAAGACGTCCAACGGCGGCGACCCGCTGACCGGCGCTCCGACGGAGATCACTGCTGCGCAGCGCAAGGAAGCCGGCGTCGACGCGAAGCCGAAGCAGGCAGAGGCGTAAGTCGTAGCTTCTTCAGGGGCGCGGGGAACTGCTTGCAGTTGATCAAGCAGAGCACCGCGCCCCTGACGTTTGCAACGTCCCTGTCAGACCGAAGCAGGCGCCTGTGTCGGCATCACGGCAACCGGGTCCAGCGCAGGCGCGCCTTCGTCGAAGGCCAGCCGTCCGCCGAGGACGAGGTGCATGCGGTCGTGGTCCAGCTCGCGGGTCCAGTGGCCGATCAGGACCGTGGCGACGGCGTTGCCCGCGAAGTTGGTGAGGGCGCGGGCCTCGCTCATGAAGCGGTCGATGCCGACGATGAGGCCGACGCCGTCCACGAGGGCCGGGGCGTGGGACTGGAGGCCGCCCGCGAGGGTGGCGAGGCCGGCGCCGGTGACGCCCGCTGCGCCCTTGCTGGCGATGATCATGAAGAGCAGCAGCGAGATCTGATGGCCCAGCGACATCGGGCGGTCCATCGCCTGGGCGATGAAGAGCGAGGACATCGTCAGGTAGATCGCCGTGCCGTCGAGGTTGAAGCTGTAGCCCGCCGGGACGGTGATTCCCGCAACCGGGCGGCTCACGCCCAGGTGTTCCATCTTGGCGATCAGGCGCGGCAGCGCACTCTCGCTCGACGAGGTGGAGAGGATCAGCAGGAACTCGCGGCCGAGATACCGCAGCAGGGCGAAGACATTGACCCCGGCCACCACGCGCAGCAGCAGGCCCAGCACCACGACGACGAAGATCGCACAGGTCACGTAGAAGCCCAGCATGACCATCAGCAGCGACTTCAGCGCGGCCCAGCCGGACGCGCCGACCACTGCTGCGATCGCGCCGAACGCGCCCACCGGCGCCGCCCACATGATCATCGACAGCACGCGGAAGACCAGCCGCTGCAGGTGCTCGACGCCGCGCAGGATCGGGGCGCCCGCTGTGCCCATCGACTGCAGCGCGAAGCCGACCAGCAGCGCGACCAGCAGGGTCTGCAGCACCTGGCCACCCGTCAGCGCGGAGACCAGGGTGGTCGGGATGATGCCGAGCAGGAAGTCGCCGGTGCCCTCGCCGCCGCCGGCGGCGACCTGGGCGTGGCCCGCCTTGGCCAGGGAGTCGGTGAGGTGCAGACCCGCGCCCGGGTTGACCAGGTTGCCGACGACCAGGCCGATCGCCAGTGCGACCGTCGACATCACCACGAAGTAGCCGAGGGCGAGACCGCCGACCTTGCCGACCTTGGCGGCCTTGGTCACCGAGCCGATGCCCAGCACGATGGTGGTGAAGATGACCGGGCTGATCATCATCTTGATCAGGTTTACGAAACCCGTGCCCACGGGCTTGAGTTGCAGCGCGAACGACGGCGCGGCCAGGCCCACCACGATGCCGAGGAGCACTGCGCCGATCACGGCCAGATACAGGTAGTGCGTCCGTTCGCGTCTGACTGCTGAGGCTGCTGCCATGAGTGCGGCTCCCTTGCCGGTGGTGGTCGTCGTCCCCGGGACCTGACGGTGCGTCCGGCCGCAAGCGGTGGGCGGGCCGGTTGCGACGACTATGGGGGCGGGCGTGGGGAGGGTCACGTTTGCGTTCATATCGTTCACGGCACGAGCGCTACTCACCCGGCGCAGCGGCAGGCAGACTGGCCACCATGCACCGGACCTTGCACCACGACCGGGCCGAACCGCCCACACTGCGCCGACGAAACCGCGTCGCGCACAGCCTGGCCGGGCAGCTCTTCGCGGTGCAGGTGCTGATCGTCGCCGTCGTGGTCGCCGGGGGAGCGGTGCTCGCCTACATCTGGACCAGCGACCGCGCCGAGCAGGCCGCCGAGCGGCAGGTCGTCGCGACGGCACGGGCTGTCGCCGACGCGCCCACCGTCGCGCAGGCAGCCGTCGGCCCGCACCCGACGGCCGTGCTCCAGCCGTACGCGGAGCAGGTCGGCAAGGATGCGGGCGTCGACTTCGTCACGATCATGGACACCCACGGCGTGCGCTGGACCCACCCGGACCCGGCGGAGATCGGCAGACACTTCCTCGGCCACATCGCCCCCGCACTCGCCGGGCGGACCTTCACCGAGACCTACACCGGCACGCTCGGCCCCTCCGTCCGCGCGGTGACACCGGTGCGCGACGCGCACGGCAGGATCGTCGCGCTTGTCAGCGTCGGCATCACGGTGGAGAACCTGAGCAGCCGTCTGCGCGGGGCGATCACCGGGCTGGTGCTGGTCGCGCTGGCCGCGCTGGCTCTCGGCGGTCTCGGCACCTGGCTCGCCAACCGCCGCCTGCGCCGCCACACCCACGGCATGGGTGCGGCCGAGCTCAGCCACCTCTACGAGTACCACCAGGCCACGCTGCACTCCGTGCGCGAGGGGCTGGTCCTGCTCGACCGCGCCGGGACGGTCGTGCTCTGCAACGACGCCGCGCGCGAGCTGCTGGGCCTGGACGGCCCGGTGGAGGGCCGCCCGTTCGCGGAACTCGCCCTGCCGGAGCCGCTGCGGGCGGCGGTGGCCGGGCCGGAGCCGGTCCGGGACCAACTGCACCTGACCGCCGACCGCGTCGTCGTGGTCAACACCTCGCCGATCGGCGACGGTTCGGATCTCGGCACCGTGGTCACCTTTCGGGACCACACCGAACTCCAGGCGCTCAGCGGCGAGTTGGATTCCGTCCGGGGTTTCGCCGAGGCGCTGAGCGCGCAGGCGCACGAGGCGGCCAACCGGCTGCACGCAGTCGTGTCGCTGATCGAGACGGGACGCCACCGCCAGGCGGTCGACTTCGCCACCGCCGAGCTGGAGTTGGCCCAGCAGCTCACCGACCGGGTCGTCGGCGCGATCGACGAACCGCTGCTGGCCGCGCTGCTGCTGGGCAAGGCCGCGCAGGCGGCCGAACGCGGCGTCGACCTGGTGCTGACCGAGGAGAGCCGGATCGACGACGCGCTCCCCCCACAGCTCAGCGCCCGGGACCTGGTCACGCTGCTCGGCAACCTGATCGACAACGCGATGGACGCCGCGATCGAGGGCACGGCCGAGCACGACGGCCCGCCGACGGTCACCGTCACCGCCCGCACCGACGCCCGCGAGATGCTGCTGCGCGTCGCCGACACCGGACGTGGCATCGCGCCGGACGCCGTGGACCGGATCTTCGAACGCGGCTGGTCGACGAAGCCGTCCGGGCAGCAGTCGGGACAGGCGGGCGGGCAGGCCCTCGGGCGGGGCATCGGCCTCGCGCTGGTCGCCCAGGCCGCGCGCCGCAACGGCGGCAGCGTCACGGTCGGCGAGGGACGCGGCGCCGTGCTGACCGTGCGGATTCCGCTGCAGCACGAGGGAGTGGGTGCGCGGTGATCGACGTGCTGGTCGTCGAGGACGACCCGGTCGCGGCCGAGGCGCACGCCCGCTACGTCGAGCGAGCCGCCGGATTCCGCTGCGCGGGAGTCGCCCACAGCGTGGCGGAGGCGCTGCGCTTCCTGGAACGTGCGCGGAACACGGGCACGCCGGTCGCGCTGATCCTGCTCGACCTGTACCTCGCGGACGGGCACGGTCTGGAGTTGGTGCGCGGCATCCGCGCGGCCGGGCACGGGGCCGACATCATCGCCGTCACGTCGGCGCGGGACCTCGCGACCGTGCGGCGCGCGGTGTCGATCGGGGTCGTGCAGTACCTGCTGAAGCCCTTCGCGGCGGCCACGCTCCAGGACCGGCTGGCGCGTTACGCCCGCTACCGCGCCAGCCTGGAGCGCGGGGGAGAGGCACTGGGCCAGGACGAGGTGGACCGGGCCTTCGCCGAACTCCGCTCGCCGCGCGGGACCACCCTGCCGAAGGGCCTGACCACGCCCACCCTGGAGGCCGTCGCCTCGGTGATCCGCGAGGCCGACGCAGGGTTGTCGGCGGCAGCCGTCGGCACGGCGGCGGGCGTCTCGCGGATCACCGCGCGGCGGTACCTGGAGCACCTGGTCGAGACCGGTCGGGCGCGGCGCGAACCGCAGTACGGCCAGGTGGGGAGGCCGGAGTTGGTCTACCGCTGGTGTTAGGCCGTGACCCTGTCGGTGCTCTGGATGGTCGCGGTCGCGGTCAGCTGCCGAGGGTTCGCCCCCCAGCAGCGTGGCGCAGCAAAGGGCAAGCAAGGGCGGGAAGCCGCGGTCTCCCGTAACTCCCCGCCCCGTCCGCCCTGCCCCGCTCGCCCCGCCTCCCGCATGCCGTCGCCAGTCGGCGACCTACCCCGTGACCGTGCCGACCGTGCCGGCGGCGACGGTGCGGCCGCCCTCGCGGACGGCGAAGCCGAGACCCGGCTCCAGCGGGACCGGCTGGCCGAGGGTCACCGCCACCTCGACGGTGTCGCCCGGCATGGCCAGCGGCACGCCCTCCGGGAGGGTCACGTCACCGACCACGTCACCGGTGCGCAGGTAGAACTGCGGCCGGTACCCGCTGGTGATCGGCGTGCGGCGACCACCGTCCGCCGTGCTCATCAGGTGCAGCCGGGCTGTGAAGGCCTGGTGCACCGAGGCGCTGCCGGCCGCCGCGACCACCTGGCCGCGCCGGACCTCGCCGCGCTGGACGCCGCGCAGCAGCAAGGCGACGTTGTCGCCTGCCTCGGCGCTCTCCATGGTCCGCCCGAACGTCTCCACGCCGGTGACCACCGAGACCACCTCCGACCCGAAGCCGAGCACCTCGACCCGGTCCCCCATCCGGACCCGCCCGCGCTCGACGGCACCGGTCACGACGGTGCCGCGACCGGTGATGGTCAGCACGTTCTCGATCGGCATCAGGAACGGCGCGTCGGTGTAGCGGACCGGCGTCGGCACGTGGACGTCCACCGCGTCCAGCAGCGCGAGCAGCGCGGCCGACCACTGGGGGTCGCCCTCCAACGCGCGCAGCCCGGAGACGCGGACGACCGGCAGCGTCGCGCCGTCGTAACCGTGGGCGGCGAGCAGCTCGCGGACCTCGAGCTCGACCAGGTCGAGCAGCTCCGGGTCGCCGCCGTCGGCCTTGTTGAGCGCCACCACCACGTGCTCGACGCCGACCTGACGCGCAAGCAGCACGTGCTCGGCGGTCTGCGGCATCACGCCGTCGTGGGCGGACACGACCAGGATCGCGCCGTCCAGCTGGGCGGCGCCGGTGATCATGTTCTTCACGAAGTCGGCGTGCCCCGGCATGTCGACGTGGGCGTAGTGGCGGGTGGCGGTCTCGTACTCGACGTGGGCGATGTTGATGGTGATGCCGCGCGCGGCCTCCTCCGGGGCGCGGTCGATGCGGTCGAACGGCACGTAGCTGCCGCCGCCGCGCTCGGCCAGCACCTTGGTGATGGCGGCGGTAAGGGTGGTCTTGCCGTGGTCGACGTGACCCATGGTGCCGATGTTCAGGTGCGGCTTGGTCCGCACGAAGGCCTGCTTGGCCATGGTGATCCAGCTCCGGAAGTCTTCTGTGGAAAGCGATGTGACGGAACCTCAGCATCGGGCCGACCTTCCCCGACTGAGGTCCCGGGGACGCGTCCCGGAGAAGGTCAGCTTCGCGCGCCGTCGAATGCAGCGCCGAACACGGCTGCGGCTGCTGCGACTGCCGGAAGGTGCGCAGCGGCCATCGCACCCGCGACTGCGGGGAGCTGGGCGATGGGCTGCGGGAACATGCGGATCATCCTGCCGCCGGAGTGCCCCAGGGCGCCAACGGTTTTCCGTCGGCGCGGCCAAGCGGCCACCCGTGGCCGGAGAGAGTGCCGTGGACCACTCCAGCGGAGTGAGCCTGCTTCAGGCCTTGGTCAGACGCCTGCGGCTGCGAACGGCCCGTCGCCTGCGGTGAACACCAGCCGGGCGAAGTTCTCGGCGATGCGTCGGTGCCCGGCCGGATCGGGGTGGATCGCGTCGGGCAGCGGGAACTCGTCGTAGTCCGCCGGGCCGTAGAGCGAGCGACCGTCCAGGTGGTGCAGGTTCGGGTCGTCGGCGGCCCGCTCGGCGACGATCCGGGCGAGCTCCGCGCGGATCGTGGTCAGCGTCAGGCGTCCGGCAGCGCGCTCGGCCGGGTCGCCGGTGGCCTTGAACCGCAGCGTGCCGCCGGAGAAGTCGGGTGCCAGCGGACCGGGCGTGTCCTCCTGGACCGGGCAGAGGATCGGCGAGACCACCAGCAACGGCGTGGTCGGATGGCCCTCGCGGATGGTGTCGAGGAATCCGTGCACGGCCGGACCGAACGCGCGCAGCCGCATCGCGTCGGCGTTGACCACGTTGATGCCGATCTTCAGGCTGATCAGATCGGCCGGTGTGTCGCGCATCGTCCGCGCGACGAAGGGATCGAGCAGCGCGCTGCCGCCGAAGCCGAGGTTGACCAGTTCCACCCCGCCGGTGGCGGCGGCCAGGGCGGGCCAGACGGTGGTGGGGCTCGCGGCGTTCGAACCGTGGCTGATGGAACTGCCGTGGTGCAGCCAGCGCCTGCGGCCGCTCGCCGGCTCGGGCGCGATGGGCGCGTCGGTGCGCAGGGTCAGCAACTCGGCCGTCTCGTTGTGCGGGAGCCAGATCTCGACGGCCTTGTCCCGCGCCGACAGGCCGGCGAAACGCGCGACGCCGGACGGGCCTTCACGGAGCTCGGCGCTGCCTGTCGTCATGTCGACAAGAAGCGTCCGGCCGCCCGCGACGACGGCCTGCGCGGTCAACGTGCCGTCGACGAGCAGGTCGTAGACCCCGTCGGCCGGAGCCGGCAGGCCACGGTAGACCCGCTTGGTGGGCACGGTCTCCAGCTCGACCGTGGTGGCCCGAGTGCGGAACGCCAGCCGCACGCCGGAGGGCTGCGCCTCGACCATGGCGAACTGCGCGTCAGGAAGCTGTCGTCGGGCCCATGCCGGGAGCCGGTGCGGGAGGAGTCCGCCGTGCGGGGTGGTCTCGACGTCAAGATGGCCGCGCAGCAGCTCCTCGGTGACGGGGGTGGTGATCAGGGTTGGGGCGGTGTGCGCGGTGTGTGCGGTGTCCATGGTCTCGGCTCTTCGGTGTTCGGCGAGTTGGTGGTCGCCGAGTGGGTGGTCGTCAGTCGGCCTGGCCGTCCACGGCCTGGGCGCCCCGGGCGCGGAGCATGGCGTCGAGGGAGTCGATGGTCCAGGACCACGACTCCTGCGCGTCGACGGCGGTGTGGCTGAACCCGCCCGCTGTCTCCAGCTCGACGAAGCCGTGGACGAGGCCGCCCAGCATCCGCACGGCATGCGTCTGGTCCGGCTCGGCCAGGCGGTAGCCGCGCAGCAGGGCGCGCGTCATCTGCGCGTGCCGCACGCCGGCGCTTGCCGCCGCCGTCTCCGCGTCGAGCCGGAACCGCGCGGCCTGGTAGCGGCCCGGGTGCTCGCGGGCGTAGTCGCGGTAGGCGTCGGCGAACGCGGCCAGCGCGCCCCGCCCGGCGCGGCCCGCGATCGCGTGGGCCACGCGGTCCGCCAACTCCTCCAGGGCGAGCAGCGCGATCCGCGTCCGCAGGTCGTGGGTGCTCTTCACATGTGCGTACAGGCTGGCGGCCTTGACGTCGAAGCGCCGGGCCAACGCCGAGACGGTGACCTGGTCGAAGCCGTCCTCGTCCGCCAACTCGGCTCCCGCCCGGGTCAGTCGTTCGGGGGTGAGTCCCGCCCGCGCCATGGCCGTCCCTTCGTCACGCGTTCGCCTATGTCAAGTATGCATTTTCCTACAGACTATAGGCAAATGACTTCATGGCGTTGAACGCGAGGCGCACGGACTGTCGGTGCGCGCCGGTAGGGTCGAGACGTGGAGCCAGACCTGTTCACCGCCGCAGCCGAGGACCTGCAGACCAAGGAGCCCGGACGTTCGCCGCTCGCGGTACGGATGCGGCCCCGGTCGCTGGAGGAGGTCGCCGGTCAGCAGCACCTGCTCAAATCCGGCTCGCCCCTGCGGCGCCTGGTCGCGGCGACGAACGGGCCTGCCGCGACGTCGTCGGTGATCCTCTGGGGGCCTCCCGGCACCGGCAAGACCACGCTGGCCTACGTGATCAGCCAGGCCACCGACAGTCGCTTCGTCGAACTCTCGGCGATCACGGCAGGCGTCAAGGAGGTCCGCGCGGTGATCGAGGGCGCGCGCCGGGCCGTCGGGACCAGCGGCAAGGAGACCGTCCTCTTCCTCGACGAGATCCACCGCTTCTCCAAGGCCCAGCAGGACAGCCTGCTCCCGGCCGTGGAGAACCGCTGGGTCACGCTGATCGCGGCGACCACCGAGAACCCGTACTTCTCGGTGATCTCGCCGCTGCTCTCCCGCTCGCTGCTGCTGACGCTGGAGTCCCTCACCGACGACGACATCCGTGCGCTGCTACGCCGCGCCGTCGCGGACGAGCGCGGGCTCGGCGGCGCGGTCGAGCTGGCCGAGGACGCCGAGGACCACCTGGTCCGGATCGCGGGAGGCGACGCCCGCAAGGCGCTGACCTCGCTGGAGGCGGCGGCTGGCGCGGCGATCGAGCAGCAGTCGGAGGCGGTCACGCTGGAGCTGACCGAGACGGCCGTCAACCGCGCGGCGGTCCGCTACGACCGCGACGGCGACCAGCACTACGACGTGGCGAGCGCGCTGATCAAGTCCATCCGGGGCAGTGACGTCGACGCTGCGCTGCACTATCTGGCCCGCATGATCGACGCGGGCGAGGACCCGCGCTTCATCGCCCGGCGGCTGATGATCTCCGCGAGCGAGGACATCGGCGTCGCCGACCCGAACGCCCTGCCGCTGGCGGTCGCCGCCGCGCAGGCCGTGGCGATGATCGGGTTCCCCGAGGCGGCGCTGACCCTCTCGCACACGGTCATCGCCCTGGCCCTCGCCCCGAAGTCCAACTCCGCGACGACGGCGATCGCCGACGCCCTGGCCGACGTCCGCGGCGGCCTCGCCGGCCCTGTCCCGGCGCATCTGCGCGACGGGCACTACGCAGGCGCGAAGAAGCTGGGCCACGCCCAGGGCTACGTCTACCCGCACGACCTGCCGGAAGGCATCGCGGCCCAGCAGTACGCGCCGGACGCGATCCACGGCAAGCAGTACTACCGCCCGACGCGGCACGGCGCGGAGGCGCGGTACGCCGACATTGCCGAGTGGGTGCGGGGGCGGCTTGGTGGCGAAGCCCCCCAGGGGCGCGGGGAACTGCGCGAGTGACCACGGGCGTGCGGATGGCCCTGCGCGTTCGGCCTCACACCACACACGGTGGCTTGTCGCGCAGTTCCCCGCGCCCCTGGTAGTGCAACTACCTGCGGCAGCATCGGCCCGGCTTGCCGCGCTCACGCGGCGGAGCCGCAGATCAACGGAGCCCCGCCCCGGACGCTGCAACTGGCTGTCCGCGTCATACGGACTGCCCAACACCCCGTACACTGTCGGGAGCGAGACGTCCCGTGTTCGCGCCCGGCAGGGCGCGGCGTCACCGGCGGGGCGTCATACAGGCCGACGTCCGTGAGGGCGACGGCAGGAGCGTCTGCGCACCTTCGGGTGTCGCGTGCAGCCCACCACCCGTACGGGTCGGTGGGCCACTCGCGTGCAGCACTATGTGCCCGGTCCTGGAAACGGCTGCCGGCTCACCCCTGGGGTGAGTTGGTCTCCCGGACCGCGAGAGGCGACCTCCTTCAACAGCGGTGAGCCAGTTACACACCGAAAGAGGTAGCGGTTCATGACGAACCAGAAGCGCCCCAAGGTCAAGATTGCCCGTGCACTGGGCATTCCGCTGACCCCGAAGTCCGTCAAGTACTTCGAGGCCCGCCCGTACCCCCCGGGGCAGCACGGCCGTGGCCGCAAGCAGAACTCGGACTACAAGGTCCGTCTGGTCGAGAAGCAGCGTCTGCGCGCCCAGTACGACCTGTCCGAGACCCAGATGGCGCGCGCGTTCGACCGTGCCCGCAAGGTCGAGGGCAAGACCGGTGAGGCGCTCGTCGCTCTGCTGGAGACCCGTCTCGACGCCCTGGTCCTGCGTTCGGGCATCGCCCGCACCATCTACCAGGCCCGTCAGATGGTCGTCCACGGCCACATCGAGGTCAACGGCCACAAGGTCAACCGCCCGTCGTTCCAGATGAAGCCCGGCTTCGTCGTCACGGTTCGCGAGCGTTCCAAGGAGAAGACCCCGTTCGTCGTCGCCCGTGAGGGTGGCAACGCGGGTGAGGGTCAGACCGCGAAGTACCTCGAGGTCAACCTGAAGGCCCTGGCCTTCCGCCTGGACCGCATGCCGCAGCGGCGTGAGGTTCCGGTCATCTGCGACGAGCAGCTCGTCGTCGAGTACTACTCGCGCTGACCCGCGAGCGGTCCTCGCAGCGCCCCCACGGCCTCACGGTCGTGGGGGCGCTGTGCTTCCCCGGACCCGGTGTCGGAACCGGCCTCGGTCCCTGCTTCGGTCCCGACTGCGTCCTCGCCCGCACGGTGGGCGAGCGCACGTGCCGGGGGGCCGGTGAGGACGCGCGCGACGACGGTGTCGAGGTCGAGCCCGGCCCCGGAGCGGAACGATTCCGCGCTCTCCTCCTCGGCGAGGCCCGCGCGGATGCGTCGGGCGCACTCCTCGTGGGCGGCGGTGAAGTTGCGTGAGCCGAAGAGCGGCGTGCCGACCGAACGCCAGACCGTGCTCGCCGCGCCCTGCAGCAGCGCGGCCTCGTGCAGGTCGCCCGGCGAGCCGTCGGGGCCGGGCGCGGTGGTGATCAGCGCGACCAGTTCCAGCCCGAGCACCAGGCCGACCAGGTCCCGGAACGCGTGGTTGAGGCGGACGCACTCGCGTGCATGCCTGAGGGCGAGCGCCGGTTCGCCGTCGGTCCAGGCCGAGAAGGCGCTGGCGAAGAGGCCGTAGGCGTAGGCCCACTGCTCGCCGAAGCGTTCGCACTCACCGCGCACCTTGGCCATCCAGGTCGCGGCCGTGGCCTTGTCGCCCCGGAAGGTGTGGGCCAGCCCCAGCTCGAACATGCCCATCAGCACGTTGCTGTTGAGCTCGCCCAACTGGTCGTAGTGCCACAGGGCTTCGTCGAAGAGCTCGACCGCGCGGTCCAGCTCGTCGCCGATCAGCGCCGCGCAGCCCTGCCGGTGCACGGCGTACGCGAGCGCCCGGTCGTCGCCCGTCTCCAGCGCCTGCTGGCGGCACTCCTCCAACACCGGCAGCGCATGGGGGAGATCGCCCTGGAGGGTGGCCAGGTAACCGGTCACCCAGAGGGCCTTGGCCCGCGCATCGGTGGGCTCGGGGGCCAGCGCCAGGGCGCGGTCCAGCCACATCCGGCCCTCGGCCAGGTGGCCGCAGCCGACCCAGAAGTACCAGAGGGTGCCCACCAGGAAGAGCGCCAGCTGCTCCTCGCCCGGCTCGACCAGGCAGTACTCCAGCGCGGCGCGCAGATTGCTGTGCGCACGCTCGGTGCGGACGCAGGTCTCCAGCTGGCGCGGGCTGAACCACTCGACCTCGCCCCAGGTGGCCAGGCCCAGGTACCAGTCTCGGTGGCGGCGCTGCGGTTGCAGCTCGGTGGCGGAGTCGTGGAGCCACTGCGCGCCGTACTCGCGCAGGGTGTCGAGCATCCGGTAGCGCGGCGTGCCGTCGGCGTCGAGAGGCTCGTCCTCGCGCAGCACGATCGACTTGGCGACCAGCTCGGACAGCACGTCCAGCACGTCCTCGGCGGGCAGGTCGGGACCGGCGCAGACGTACTCCGCGGCCTCCAGGTCGAACGGACCGACGAAGACCGAGAGCCGGGCCCAGAGCAACCGTTCGTGCGGCGAGCAGAGTTCGTGGCTCCAGCCGATCGCGGTGCGCAGCGTCTGGTGTCGGGGGAGCGCCGTGCGGCAGCCGCCGGTCAGCACCCGGAAGCGGTCGTCCAGCCGCTGGGTGATCTGCTCGACCGACAGCACGCGGAGCCGTCCGGCCGCCAGCTCCAGCGCCAGCGGGATGCCGTCCAGACGGTGGCAGAGCGTGGCGACCTGCGCCGAGGACTCCTCCGTCAGCCGGAACGTGGGCAGCACTGCCGCGGCCCGCTGGGCGAAGAGGGCGACGGCGTCCGAGTCGGGACCGTCGGCCGGGAGCGGCGCGAGCGGGAGCAGGTGCTCCCCGGCGACCTCGAGCGGCTGGCGGCTGGTGGCCAGCAGATGGAGGCCCGGGGCGGCGGCCAGCATCATGCCCACCGTGGGGGCCAGCTCCTCCACCAGGTGCTCGCAACCGTCCAGCACCAACAGCAGACGGCGGGGGCGCAGGAAGTCGAGCAGCACCTCGCGGACCGGCCGGGCCGTGCCGTCGGTCAGCCGCATCGCCTCGGCGATCGTGTGGCAGAGCACCGCGGGATCGGTGACCGTGGCGCACTCGACGAGCCAGACGCCGTCGGGGAACCGGTGCGCGGTCATGGCGGCGGCGCGCAGGCCGACCCGGGACTTGCCGACACCGCCGGGGCCGACCACGGTGACCAGCCGCGCCGCCCGCAGCAGCCGCTGCGCCTCGGCCAGCTCGGTCCGTCGGCCGACGAATCCGGTGAACTCGGCGGGCAGGTTGCCGGACGAGCCTCTCTGCACAGATACCCCTTCGGAGGTTCGGAGGCCAGCGCCGTGGCCGGACAGGCGCTGGGTACTTTCCCCTGGACGGCCCAACGAGGTGACCAAACGGTAGGTTACGTTCCCGTCGCGGATCCGCTCAGGAATGTCGCCGTTGCAGCACGCGCCGCCGGGCCGGGTGGTAGGGCGGTCGGGATCCTCCCACTTGGCGCGATAGGGTTTCGCAGAACGTTCAAGCTTGTGCCGGTCGGCTGACGCAGGTCAGCCGTTGCGAGGGAGCGCCAAGGTGTCGGGTGGAGAGGTCGCGGGCCTCGTCGTCGCCGTGTTCTGGGCGGTGCTGGTCACTCTCCTCGCCGTGGTGCTGGTGCGGCTCGCCCGCGCCCTGCGCCAGGCGACCGAGTTGGTCGAGGCGGTGACCGAACGCGCGGTGCCGCTGCTCGACGAGGCGGCCGACGCGCTGCGCGCCGCCAACGACCAGCTGGTCCGCGTCGACGCGATCACGGCGGACGTCCAGGACGCCGCCGCCAACGCGCACGCGCTGTCGTCGACGATGGCGGCCACCCTGGGCGGCCCGCTGGTCAAGCTCTCCGCCTTCAGCTACGGCGTCCGCAGCGCGGTGGCCAAGCAGCGGGCGGCGGGGCGGCCCGAAAAATACGTGCCGCACCAGACGGAACGCGAGATCATCGAGCGGATGGTGAAGGCCGAGGTGCAGCGGGCGACGGTGCGTCGCAACGGACTGCTGCGCCTGCTGGGCCTGGGAAGGAGGGCCTGACCGATGCGCCGGATCTTCTGGATGGCGGTGGGCGCAGGCGCCACCGTCTGGACCCTCAACAAGGCGAACCGGGTGGCCCGTTCGCTCACCCCCGGCAGCCTGGCCGAGGGCGCGGCCGTCGGCTCGCTCGAAGTCGGCCGCGCCGTCCGCAACTTCAGGGACGAGGTGCGCGCCGGCATGCTCCAGCGCGAGCTCCAGCTCAACCGCGAGCTCGGCCTGGACGGCAGCGTGCTCGCCGCGCCCGGCCCGTCCGACGCGCCGGTGCTGCGTGCAGCGCCGCAGCGCTCCGCACTTCCCCGCGGCCGTGACGCGGCGGAGCCGCCCGCGCGGCAGGCATTGGCAGCACGGAATCCGCAGAACCTCCAGCACCAGCACCAGCACCAGCCCAGCATCACCACCAGCAAGCTCGACCGGAATGAGGACCTGTAATGGAGTCGGCTGAGATCCGCCGCCGCTGGCTGCGCTTCTTCGAGGAGCGCGGCCACACCGTCGTCCCCTCGGCGTCGCTGATCGCGGACGACCCCACCCTGCTGCTGGTCAACGCAGGCATGGTGCCCTTCAAGCCCTACTTCCTGGGCGAGACCAAGCCGGACTTCTCCCGGGCGACCAGCGTGCAGAAGTGCGTCCGCACCCCGGACATCGAGGAGGTCGGCAAGACCACCCGCCACGGCACGTTCTTCCAGATGTGCGGCAACTTCTCCTTCGGCGACTACTTCAAGGAAGGGGCGATCACGTACGCCTGGGAGCTGCTCACCAGCTCCGTCGCCGACGGCGGCTACGGCCTCGACCCGGAGAAGCTCTGGATCACCGTCTACCTGGACGACGACGAGGCCGAGCAGATCTGGCGCGACGTCGTCGGCGTTCCCGCCGAGCGGATCCAGCGTCTGGGCAAGTCGGAGAACTTCTGGTCCATGGGCGTCCCCGGGCCCTGCGGCCCGTGCTCGGAGATCAACTACGACCGCGGCCCGGAGTTCGGCGTCGAGGGCGGCCCGGCCGTCAACGACGAGCGCTACGTGGAGATCTGGAACCTGGTCTTCATGCAGTATGAGCGCGGTGCGGGCACCGGCAAGGAGGACTTCCCGATCCTGGGCGACCTCCCGGCCAAGAACATCGACACCGGGCTCGGCCTGGAGCGCCTGGCGATGATCCTCCAGGGCGTCCAGAACATGTACGAGACGGACACGCTGCGCGTCGTCATCGACAAGGCCACCGAGCTGACCGGCGTCCGCTACGGCGCCGACCACGCCTCGGACGTGTCGCTGCGCGTGGTGGCCGACCACATGCGCACCTCCGCCATGCTGATCGGCGACGGCGTCACCCCCGGCAACGAGGGCCGCGGCTACGTGCTGCGCCGCATCATGCGCCGCGCCATCCGCAACATGCGCCTGCTGGGCGCCCAGGGCGAGGTCGTCGAGCAGCTGCTCGACGTCGTGCTCGACACGATGGGCCGGCAGTACCCCGAGTTGCTGACGGACCGTAAGCGCATCGAGACGGTCGCGCTGGCCGAGGAGACCCGCTTCCTCAAGACGCTCAAGGCCGGCACCAACATCCTTGACAGCGCCATCACCGAGACCCGCACCGCGGGCGGTGCGGTGCTCTCCGGTGACAACGCCTTCCAGCTCCACGACACCTACGGCTTCCCGATCGACCTCACCCTGGAGATCGCCGCCGAGCAGGGCCTCTCCGTGGACGAGGACGGCTTCCGCCGTCTGATGAAGGAGCAGAAGGACAAGGCCAAGGCCGACGCGCGCGCCAAGAAGACCGGCCACGCCGACGTCCAGGCCTACCGCTCCATCGCGGACGCGTCCGGCGAGAACCAGTTCACCGGCTACGCCCACAACGAGTCCGAGGCCACCGTCGTCGGCCTGCTGGTGGACGGCGTCTCCGCGCCGGCCGCCTCCGAGGGCGACGACGTGGAGGTCGTGCTCGACCGCACCCCGTTCTACGCCGAGGGCGGCGGCCAGCTGGCCGACCACGGCCGGATCCGCACCGAGTCGGGTGCCGTCATCGACATCCACGACGTGCAGAAGCCGGTCCCCGGCGTGATCGTGCACAAGGGCGTCGTGCAGGTCGGCGAGATCACCGTCGGCTCCGCCGTGCAGGCGACCATCGACGTGCGCCGCCGCCGGGCCATCGCCCGCGCCCACAGTGCCACCCACCTGACCCACCAGGCGCTGCGCGACGCGCTCGGCCCGACGGCCGCCCAGGCCGGTTCGGAGAACTCCCCGGGGCGCTTCCGCTTCGACTTCGGCTCGCCGACCGCCGTCCCCGGCACGGTGCTGACGGACGTCGAGCAGAAGATCAACGAGGTGCTCTCCCGCGAACTCGACGTCACCGCCGAGATCATGGGCATCGACGAGGCCAAGAAGCAGGGCGCCATCGCCGAGTTCGGCGAGAAGTACGGTGAGAAGGTCCGCGTCGTCACCATCGGCGACTTCTCCAAGGAGCTGTGCGGCGGCACGCACGTGCAGAACACCGCCCAGCTGGGTCTGGTGAAGCTGCTCGGCGAGTCGTCCATCGGCTCCGGCGTGCGCCGCGTCGAGGCGCTGGTCGGCGTGGACGCGTACAACTTCCTGGCCCGCGAGCACACCGTAGTGGCCCAGCTGACCGAGCTGGTCAAGGGCCGTCCGGAGGAGCTGCCGGAGAAGATCTCCGGCATGCTCGCCAAGCTCAAGGACGCCGAGAAGGAGATCGAGAAGTTCCGCGCCGAGAAGGTGCTCCAGGCCGCCGCCGGGCTGGCCGAGGGCGCCGAGGACGTGCGCGGCACGGCCCTGGTCACCGGCCGGGTCCCGGACGGCACCGGCGCCGACGACCTGCGCAAGCTGGTTCTGGACGTCCGCGCCCGGGTCGGCCAGGGCGGCCGGGCCGCCGTCGTCGCGCTGTTCACCGTGGCCAACGGCCGTCCGCTGACCGTGATCGCCACCAACGAGGCCGCCCGCGAGCGCGGCGTCAAGGCCGGCGAGCTGGTCCGCGCCGCGGCCAAGACCCTCGGTGGCGGCGGTGGCGGCAAGGACGACGTCGCCCAGGGCGGCGGCCAGGACGCGTCCGCGGTCGGCCAGGCCGTCGAGGCGGTGCGCACCCTCGTCGCCGAGAAGGCCTGAGGCGCGTGGACGCTGTGGACGCGCCGTCCATGCGCCGAGGCCGCCGGATCGCCGTGGACGTCGGCGACGCCCGGATCGGGGTCGCGAGCTGTGACCCCGACGGGCTGCTGGCCACTCCGGTGGAGACGGTCCCGGCAGGTAAGAAGTCACTCGGAAGACTGACGGCCATCGTCGAGGAGTACGCGGCGATCGAGGTCGTCGTGGGGCTCCCGCGCTCGCTCAGCGGGCGCGAGGGACCGGCGGCGGCCAAGGTCCGTGAGTACGCAGGCCAGTTGGCCACCCGGGTGTACCCGGTGCCGGTGCGGCTGGTCGACGAGCGGATGACCACCGTCAGCGCGGCGGCAGGCATGCGCGCCGCAGGAGTGAAGTCGAAGCAGGGGCGCTCGCGGATCGACCAGGCAGCAGCCGTGGTCATCCTGCAGAGCGCGCTGGAGACCGAGAAATCCAGCGGAAGACCGCCCGGCGAGACGGTCCAGCCGTTGTAGAGTGACGCCCGGCTGAATGGGGGTCCGCTTTCTGGCGGGCCCCTTTCGTCACACTGAGCGACGGGCGGCGCGGCTCAGCGTGGCGTGGACGTGGCCAAACCGAGTTGTCGGACTCGGTCGGGTAACGTTCCGTCCACGGCGCCGCCGATGGGCACGCTGGTTCGATTCGCCGCTGACGCCTTCTGGACCGGGCGTCGCTGAATCCGAGGGGATGCATGACCGACCAGGGCCGGGGCTACGGCTCCGAACCGTGGGGCCAGGGTGGCCCCTACGGGGACCAGGGCGGCTATCCGCCGCAGTCGCCGTATCCGTACGGGCCGCAGACCGGGCAGCCACAGCACCCCCAGCAGCCGCAGCCGCCGTACCCCTACGGTCAACAGCCGTACCCGCAGCACGCGCAGGCGCCACAGCCGCCGCAGGCGCAGCACCCGCAGCAGCCGCAGCAGGGCTGGCCGCAGGATCCTTACGGCACCGGCCAGCAGCCGGTGTACACCCCGCCGCAGCAGCCGTACCCGCAGCAGCCGCAGCAGTACCCGTACGGCCAGCAGCAGTCCGGCCACCAGATCGGTCAGCCCCAACAGCAGCCGTACCCGCAGCAGCCGCCGCAGCCGGGTCCGGGGCAGCCGCAGTACCGGCCGCGTCCGCAGTCGCAGCCGATGCCGGGCGCGCCGCAGGGACCGCAGAACCCGCAGGCGACGCACCCTCAGCCGCAGCAGCAGCCGTCGGGTCCCGGCCCGGACGGGATCGACTGGGTGGCCGAGGCCGCCCGGCTCGAGGCGGAGGCGCGGGGCGAGACGTTCCCCGGCGAGTCCGACGAGGATCTCGACCCCTACGGCGACGGCCACGATGGCTATGGGGACGGCCACACCGCTGGTCGCGGTCGCAGGCGCAGCGACGAGGACGTCTTCGTCGAGGAGTCCGAGGACGGCGAGGAGGCGTACGTTCCCTTCCTCTCCGAGTCCGACGACAGCCGCAGCGGTCGCCGCAAGGACGCGGAGCGTGGCCGCAGCGAGCGCAAGCGCAGCGGCATGACCTGCCTGGGCCTGTCCCTCGTGCTGGTCGCCTGCCTCGGCGCCGGTGGCTACTTCGGCTACCAGTACTACGAGTCGCACTTCGGCCCGCCGCCGGACTACGCCGGCAACGGCACCAGCACCCAGGTCCAGGTGCAGATCCCGGACGGCGCCACCGGTGACGTCATGGCGCAGGTCCTGGTCCAGGCCGGCGTGGTGGAGAGCAGCAAGGCGTTCACCAACGCGTACAACGCCAACAACAAGTCGGTCTCCATCCAGCCCGGGTACTACGAGCTGAACTCGCACATGTCCGGCGCCGCGGCCGTGCAGCTGCTGATCGACCAGGCGGGTGGCAACTCGCTGGTGATCCCCGAGGGCAAGACCTCCAAGTACATCTACGGCAGGATCGACCAGGCCCTCAAGCTCACGCCCGGGACCACGGCGGGTGTCGCCAAGGCGGACGCGAGCCAGCTCGGCCTGCCGCCCGAGGCGCACAACAACCCCGAGGGCTTCCTCTGGCCGACGCGCTACTCGATCGCCACCGGCATGAAGCCGCTCGACCTGCTCAAGCAGATGGTGGCCAACACCAACAACGAGATCCAGAAGCTCTCGCTCGCCACGGCGGGCAAGTCGCAGAACCTGGGCGACGCCTACGCGGTGCTGACCGAGGCCAGCATCCTGCAGGCCGAGGGCAACAACGTCGGGGACTTCGGCAAGATCGCCCGGGTGCTCTACAACCGCCTGAACACCAACGCGACCAACGGCTACCTGGAGCTCGACACCCCGCTGCAGTACTTCCTGGGCAGCACCACCTTCACCAACGCCCAGAAGGACGGCATCACCAACGGCTACAACACCTACAAGTCCAAGGGCCTGCCGCCCACGCCGATCAGCAACCCGGGCGAGGCGGCGATCCAGTCGGTGCTGAACCCGACGCCGGGCCAGTGGGTGTACTTCGTCGCCGTCGACTCGACCGACACCAAGTTCGCGGTCACCTGGAGCGACTTCCTGAACGACGTCCAGCTCTACTGCGCCAACCACGGGCAGAACGTCAACCGCTCGACGGGACAGTGCCAGTGACGGACCGTCAGGATCAGCTGCGGGTACGGCGGGCTGCCGTGCTCGGCAGCCCGATCGCGCACTCGCTCTCGCCGGTGCTGCACCGTGCCGGGTACGAGGCGCTGGGGCTGGCGCCGCAGTGGCAGTACGACCGTTTCGAGGTCGACGAGGTGGGTCTGCCCGACTTCCTCGGCAAGCTCGACGTGGCGGGCGAGGGCTGGGCCGGGCTCTCGCTGACCATGCCGCTCAAGCGCGTGGTGATCCGCCTGCTCGACGAGGTGAGCGCGGGCGCGCTGGCGGTCGACGCGGTCAACACGGTCGTCTTCCACCCGGACGGCCGCCGCACCGGCGACAACACGGACGTCCCCGGGCTGGTCGCCGCGCTCCGCGAGCGCGGCGTCACCCGGGTCCGCAGCGCGGCGGTGCTCGGCGCCGGGGCGACGGCGTCCTCGGCGCTGGCCGCGCTGGCGCAGCTCTGCGACGGTCCGGTGCTCGCCTTCGTGCGCGGCCCCGAGCGGGCGGCGCAGATGCGGGCGCTCGGCGAGCGGCTCGGCGTCGACGTGGTCCCGCAGGAGTGGGACCGGGCAGCCGAGGCCTTCGATGCGGAGCTCGTCGTCTCCACGACGCCGGTCGGCGCGACCGACTTCCTGGCCGATGCGCTGTCGGCCGCGCCCAGGGAGGGTCTCGGCGCGTTGTTCGACGTGCTCTACCACCCGTGGCCGACGTCGTTGGCCGCCGCCTGGCAGCAGCAGGGCGGCGTGGTGCTCGGCGGGCTCGACCTGCTGGTGCACCAGGCCGTGCTCCAGTTCCGGATGTTCACCGGCCTCGCGGACGCCGACGTGGTCGGTGCCATGCGCACCGCCGGGGAGGCCGCACTGGCCGCCGCGCACTGACGGCCTGGTGCACGTTCCGCTTCGCGGAACCGCGTCCCCGCGCGCCCCACGAACCGTCCCACGGACTGATCAGTTCGTGGGACGGATTCTGCTCCTGCGTGTCCGACATGGGAGGATCGCGACAGAGGCAGTTTCGGGAGCTGAAGGAGCACACCCTTGGGAACGCTGCGCTGGCTGACGGCCGGGGAGTCGCACGGCCCCGCACTTGTCGCGACGCTGGAGGGTCTGCCCGCCGGAGTCCCCGTCACCACCGAGATCGTCGCCGACGCCCTCGCGCGTCGTCGGCTCGGTTACGGCCGTGGTGCGCGGATGAAGTTCGAGCAGGACGTGGTGACCTTTCTCGGCGGCGTCCGCCACGGTCTGACCATGGGCTCGCCGGTCGCGATCATGGTCGGCAACACCGAGTGGCCGAAGTGGGAGCAGGTCATGTCGGCCGACCCGGTCGACGCGGAGATCCTGGCCGGTCTGGCCCGCAACGAGCCGCTCACCCGCCCGCGTCCGGGCCACGCCGACCTGGCGGGCATGCAGAAGTACTCGCTGGACGAGGCCCGTCCGATCCTGGAGCGCGCCAGCGCCCGTGAGACCGCGGCCCGGGTCGCGCTCGGCGCGGTCGCCCGCTCGTACCTCAAGGAGACCTGCGGGATCGAGCTCGTCTCGCACGTCGTCGAGCTGGGCGCGGCCAAGGCCCCGGCCGGGGTGGTCCCGGTCCCCGTCGACGAGGCGCGGCTGGACGAGGACCCGGTGCGCTGCCTGGACGCCGACGCGTCGAAGCGGATGGTCGCGGAGATCGACCAGGCCCACAAGGACGGCGACACCCTCGGCGGTGTGGTCGAGGTGCTGGCCTACGGCGTCCCGGTCGGTCTGGGTTCGCACGTGCACTGGGACCGTCGCCTCGACGCGCGGCTGGCCGCCGCGCTGATGGGCATTCAGGCGATCAAGGGCGTCGAGGTCGGCGACGGCTTCGAGCTGGCCCGGATCCCCGGATCGCAGGCCCACGACGAGATCCTGCCGACCCCCGAGGGCGTGCGCCGCGCGTCGGGCCGCTCCGGCGGCACCGAGGGCGGCCTCAGCACCGGCGAGCTGCTGCGGGTCCGCGCCGCGATGAAGCCGATCGCCACCGTGCCGCGCGCGCTGGCGACCATCGACACCCGCACCGGCGAGGCGGCCAAGGCGCACCACCAGCGTTCCGACGTCTGCGCCGTCCCGGCGGCGGGCATCGTCGCCGAGGCGATGGTCGCGCTGGTCCTGGCGGACGCGGTCAACGAGAAGTTCGGCGGCGACAACGTCAGCGAGACCCGTCGCAATGTCCAGGGCTACCTCGACCACCTGGTGGTGAAGTGACGCGCAGTGAGTTGACGCAGCCCGTCGTCGTCCTGGTCGGCCCGCCCGGCGCCGGGAAGTCCTCGGTCGGCGAGCTGCTGGCCGCGCGGCTCGGCGTCGGCTTCCGGGACACGGACGCCGACGTCGTCGCGATGGCGGGCAAGCCGATCGCGGACGTCTTCGTCGAGGACGGCGAGCCGCACTTCCGCGCGCTGGAGGCGGAGGCGGTCCGCACCGCCGTCGCCGACCACGCGGGCGTGCTGGCCCTCGGCGGCGGCGCGGTGATGCGCGCGGAGACCGAGGAGCTGTTGCACGGTCTGCCGGTGGTCTTCCTCGACGTGGCGCTGACGGACGCCGTCAAGCGGGTCGGCCTCGACGCGCCGCGTCCGCTGCTGGTCGGCAGTCCGCGTGCGCGTTGGCGTGAACTGATGGAGCAGCGCCGCCCCGTGTACACGCGCGTGGCCCAGGTCGTGGTCGACACGGCCGGGTTGACGCCGGATCAGGTCGCGGACGCGGTCATGGACGCACTGGAGTTGAAAAAGGCATGAGTGGGCGTCAGGACATTACGAGGATTCGTGTCGGCGCGAGCGGCGGCAGCGAGGCCTACGACGTACTGATCGGCCGTCAGTTGCTGGGTGAGCTGCCCGGGTTGATCGGCACCGCCGCGCAGCGCGTCGCGGTGGTCCACCCCGAGGCGCTGGCCGCGACCGGCGAGGCCATCCGCGACGACCTGGCCGAGCAGGGCTACGAGGCCATCGCGCTCCAGATCCCGAACGCGGAGGAGGCCAAGTCGGCCGAGGTCGCCGCGTACTGCTGGTCCGTGCTCGCGCAGACCGGCTTCACTCGGACCGACGTCGTCGTCGGCATCGGCGGCGGCGCGACCACCGACCTGGCCGGTTTCGTGGCCGCGACCTGGCTGCGCGGCGTGCGCTGGGTCGCCATGCCGACCACGCTGCTGGGCATGGTCGACGCCGCGGTCGGCGGCAAGACCGGCATCAACATCGCTGAGGGCAAGAACCTCGTCGGCTCCTTCCACCCGCCGGTGGGTGTGCTGGCGGACCTGGACACGCTGGAGAGCCTGCCCAAGCACGACTACGTCAGCGGGCTGGCCGAGGTCATCAAGACCGGCTTCATCGCCGACCCGGTCATCCTCGACCTGATCGAGGCCGACCCGGAGGGCGCCAAGACCCCCGCCGGGCCGCACACGGCCGAGCTGATCGAGCGGTCCATCAAGGTCAAGGCCGAGGTCGTCTCGGGCGACCTGCGCGAGTCCGGGCTGCGGGAGATCCTCAACTACGGCCACACGCTGGGTCATGCGATCGAGCGCAACGAGCGCTACAAGTGGCGTCACGGCGCCGCGGTCAGCGTCGGCATGGTCTTCGCCGCCGAGTTGGGCCGCCTGGCCGGCCGGCTCGACGACGCCACCGCCGACCGCCACAGGGCGGTGCTGGCCTCCGTCGGCCTGCCGCTGACCTACCGGGCGGACGCCTGGCCCAAGTTGCTCGACGCGATGAAGGTGGACAAGAAGTCGCGCGCCGACCGGCTGCGGTTCATCGTGCTCGACGGTCTGGGCAAGCCGACCGTGCTGGAGGCTCCGGACCCGACGCTGCTGGTCGCCGCGTACGCGGAGGTCGGCGTCTGATGCAGGGAGGTCCGACGCAGGGAGGTCCGATGCAGCGGGTCCTGGTGCTGAACGGCCCGAACCTGGGCCGGTTGGGCTCACGCGAGCCGGACGTCTACGGGTCCACCTCGTACAAGGGCCTGGTCGAGCGCTGCACGAAGCTCGGCGCGGAGCTCGGCTTCGACGTCGACGTGCGGGAGACCAACGACGAGGGCGAGATGATCCGCTGGCTGCACGAGGCGGCCGACGGTCAACTGCCCGTCGTCATCAACCCCGGTGCGTTCACGCACTATTCGTACGGCATGCGGGACGCGGCGGCCCAGCGCACCGCGCCGCTGATCGAGGTCCACATCTCCAACCCGCATGCGCGGGAGGAGTTCCGGCACACCTCGGTGATCTCCGCGGTCGCCAGCGGGACCATCGCCGGCTTCGGCATCGGCTCGTACGAACTGGCGTTGCGGGCGCTTGCCGCAGATCGTTGAGCAGACCGCTGAGCGGGCCGCCGAGCAACCCTGTGATCAGGCCAATCAGCTGGTGAGGCACTGTACCGGGGGTCGGCGCGTTGTATCGTCGTCCCCCGGGAGGTGACCGGATGTCAGAGAGCCACGGGTACTACCCGGGCAGCCTGCCGCCGTCCTCGAACTCCGGCCCGCCCCGGGCCACGCTGCAGTTGCGCGCGCTGCCGGAGTCCGCGGCGATCGGGCAGACCGGGCAGTTCGTGCTGCCCACGCCACCGCCACCACCGGTGGCGGCGTCGGCGGGAGGGCCGCTCTCCCTGCTGCTGATCGGCCCGGCAGGCGCGGGCAAGACCTCCGTCGCCCGCTACTGGGCGGAACGGCGACCCACCCCCACCGCGCACGTCAGCCTCGACGACGTCCGGGAGTGGGTCCGCTCGGGCTTCGCCAGCCCGACCGCGGGCTGGAACGACCAGGCCGAGGCGCAGTACCGCCTGGCCCGCCGCACCTGCGGCTTCGCCGCGCGGAACTATCTCGCCAACGGCTTCTCCGTCGTCATCGACGACGCGGTCTTCCCGGACCAACCCGCCGTCGGCCTCGGCGGCTGGCGCCGCCACGTCGGCCCCCAGCTGATCGCCGTGGTCCTCCTTCCCGGCCTGGACGTCGTCCTCGCCCGCAACGCGCAGCGCAGCGGGCACCGACGGCTGCCCGACGAGCAGGTGGCCGTGATCCACGGCCGCATGTCCGGGTGGTACGGGAGCGGCCTGCCGATCATCGACAACTCCCGCATGGACATCGCGCAGACGGCGGCAGCGCTGGACCACGCGGTGCAGCAGGCTCTTCACAGCGGGCGGTAAGTCCTTCGGGAGTACGGGGTCGCAGTTTTCAGGTGTGGGGAAGTTACACCTCTAGGGGCGCGGGGCTCTGCGCGACAAGCCACCCACGCAGGTAGGCACCGAACGTTCAGGGCCGTCCGCACAGGGTGGTTGCTCGCGCAGAGCCCCGCACCCCTGGAGGTAAGTGCAACTTCCCCACCGCTCGGAAATTGCTGCTCACGGAGGGCTTCCAACGAGCGGGGCGCCGTCGGCGAACATAGCCTCGGAGCATGGCTGACGTGTACGGAGAGCGACGGGAGCGCCTGCGGGCGCGCTGCAGCGCCGCTGGTGTGGACGCCGCGTTGGTGACCGCGCCGTCGAACGTCCGGTGGCTGACGGGGGTGCCCTCGGCGGAGGCCCTGCTGTTGACGCGCGACCACGCGCTCCTCGCGGTGGCGCATCCGCTCCGGGACCGGGACGACGCGCTGGACGAGCTGCTCGTGCCGCCCGGACAGGACCCCGCCGCCGTCCTCGCCTCCACCGCGCAGGTGGAGGTGCTGGGCGTGGAGGAGCACGACCTCACCGTCGCCCGTCATCGCGCCGTCGCCGTCGCCGTGGCAGCGGCCCGCGCCGAACTGCGCGACCTGCACCACGGCGTGGAGCAACTGCGGGTGGTCAAGGACGAGCAGGAGCTGAACTGCCTACGGGTCGCGGGCGAGATCGCCGACCAGGCACTCGGCGAGCTGCTGGAGTCGATCCTGGTCGGTCGCAGCGAGCGCCATCTGGCGATGGAGCTGGAGCGGCGGATGGTCGACCACGGCGCGGACGGACCGGCCTTCCCGGTCCGGGTCGGGACCGGCGACCACGCCGGGCGGTTGCGGCATCTGCCGGGGGACCGGCGGGTGGAGGAGGGCGACTTCATCACCGTCTCGCTCGGCGCCTGCTACCGGGGCTACCGCGCGTCCGCCGCACGGACGTTCGTGGTCGGGCTGGCCCCGCAGGAGTGGCAGATAGAGCTGCACGCCCTGGTCTTCGCGGCCCAACGCGCCGCGCGCGAGGGGCTGGTGCTGGGGGGCTCGTTGGACGACTGCGCGCAGGCCGCGCGCCGCGTGCTGGAGGCGTCCGGGCACCCGGACGTGCAGGCCGAGGGAGTCGGTCACGGAGTGGGTCTGGATGTCGAGGAGGAGCCACGCCTGGGGTCATTGGATCTGTGGCCTGGCGAGTTCGGTAAACTTGAGAACCGTGTGCCGGTCACGGTCGGACTGGGGGTGACACTCCCGGGTCGCGGCGGTGTCCGGATCGAGGACACGCTCGTCGTCCGTCCTTCCGAGGACGGGGGCGCCGAGCTGCTCACCATCACGACCAAGGAGCTCCTCGCCCTGTGATCCCGCTTCGGGGTCCCCGGACACGTGACTTGGTTCCTTGACAACGCTGACAAGCGAAATCCAGAAGTTAGGGCGACTGTGGCTTCCACCAACGACCTCAAGAACGGCATGGTGCTCAAGCTCGACAACGACCAGCTGTGGTCCGTCGTCGAGTTCCAGCACGTCAAGCCCGGCAAGGGCCCGGCCTTCGTGCGCACCAAGCTCAAGCACGTGCTGTCCGGCAAGGTCGTCGACAAGACCTTCAACGCCGGCGTGAAGGTCGAGACGGCCAACGTCGACAAGCGCACGATGCAGTTCTCCTACAAGGACGGCGAGCAGTTCGTGTTCATGGACATGGACACCTACGAGCAGACCCACGTCGAGCCCAAGGTCGTCGGCGACGCCTCCAAGTTCCTGCTGGAGGGCTTCGACGCGGTCGTCGCGATCCACGACGGCGCCCCGCTGTACATCGAGCTCCCGGCCGCCGTCGAGCTGGTCGTCACCTTCACCGAGCCGGGCCTCCAGGGCGACCGCTCCACCGGTGGCACCAAGCCCGCGACGCTGGAGACGGGCGCCGAGGTCGGCGTCCCGCTCTTCATCAACCAGGGCGAGAAGATCAAGGTCGACACCCGCACCGGCGACTACCTCGGCCGGGTGAATTCCTAACCGTGGCCACCGCGCGTAACAAGGCCCGGACCAAGGCCTTCCAGATCATCTTCGAGGCTGACCACCGGGGCGTCAGGCCCACGCTGGTCCTCGCCGAGTGGGTGGCGCGCGCCCGCACGGGGGAGGAGGGCGTGCCGCAGGTTCCGGAGTACACCCGGGACCTCGTCGAGGGTTACGGCCGCCATGCGGCCCGGATCGACGACCTGCTCTCCACCTACGCGGTGGGCTGGACGCTCGACCGGATGCCGATCGTGGACCGCAACGTGCTCCGCCTCGGTGCGTACGAGCTGATCTGGGAGGACTCGGTCCCGGACCCGGTGGTCCTGGACGAGTTCGTCGAGATCGCCAAGGACTTCTCCACGGATGAGTCCCCCTCCTTCGTCAACGGGCTGCTGGCCCGGCTGATGGAGCTGAAGCCCTCGCTCCGCGCCCAGCAGCGCGACTGAGCGCACGCAGCGCGACTGAGCGCACTGAGCGCACGAGCCAGGCGGCTTCGCGAAGACGTCGGCGCCCTGCCACCCCGGAGTCGGGGAGTGGCGGGGCGCTTTCGTCTGTCCTGTGGCTTTTTGTTGGTGCCTGTCGTAGCCCTGCGTCACCAGCAGTGACAGTTCTGTTACAGAGGGTGTGCATAGGAAGATCGCCGGAGGGGAGGACGAGGAGCAGTACGACCCCTCGTTCAGCTTCGGAGGCTCCCATGGCCAGGCACGCTCGTCCCGTCCGGCAGGCTCGTCCCAATGGCCCCCGACCTGCGCAGTGCCCGCCCGTCCGGGTCGTGACCCCGCGCGACCACCGCCGCTGCGGCTCGCCCGCGGACTCGGCGCGGCCGACGCCGGCGGTCCGGCCGACCATGCTCGGTCTGGTTACCAACCGGGGCGACTTCGAGGAGCTGCGCTCCGAGGGGTGCACGAGCTACGAGAGCTTCGGCGACTACCTGCGCGATATCGAGGCGCTGCTGGCCGACCTCCAGCGCGACTGCGTCGAGATGCACGCGCGGGCCTTCTCGCCGGAGGACTTCGAGGCCTACTGCGCACGTGAGAGCCTGCCGCTCACGGACGGCGACAGTCACCTGGCCTACCTCGCCGACCCGGCGGGCGAGGAGGAGTGGGTCCCCTGGCACGGTGAACCGCTCGCGGAGTTCCTGCTGCGCGTCGAGCGTGCCCACGAGCGCGGTCAGGTCCGGGGGATGCTGGCACGCATGCTCGGCGAGACCGCGGAGGCTGCGTTGTCCGGCGTCTTTCCCGAGCAGTTGCTGCGCATCGCCTACGCCCACGGCGCGGAGGCCCTGCGCGGATTCCTTCTCGGTGCGGGGGTGGGGGCGTTCACGGTGGTCTGCGGCCTCTTCGCCCAGGACGAGCCGGTGACCGCGTGGGCCGATCTGCGGATGGAGCCGGGTGGCGTGCTGCGGATCGAGGACGAGGACCTGGACCTGCTCTGCGAGGTCCTCTGTGTCGGCCACGCGCTGAACCTGCCCGGCGTGGTCACCCTTTCCGGGGTCTGCGAGCAGCGGGGCGAGGTCGGCTGGGAGTGGACGTTCGACGGACAGGCGTACTGCCGGACGTGACCGGGTGTGCGGGGTCGTGCGCGACCGTGCATGGCCGCGCGTGGACCATTGTCGGCCGGGATGCTGTGTGACATATTACTGACGTGCCTACAGGTCTTCGCTACGACGTGGTCGTGATCGGCGCCGGGATCATCGGCGCGGCGTGCGCGGATGCGCTCACCTCGGATCCTGCGGTGCGCGTTGCGGTGGTGGATCGCGGGCCGGTCTCCGGGGGGACGACCGGAGCGGGTGAGGGCAACCTGCTGGTCTCGGACAAGCTGCCCGGTCCTGAGCTCGACCTCGCGCTCGCGGGCATCCGCCTGTGGCGTGAGCTCGCCGAGCAACTCGGCGCGCAGGCGCTGGAGTACGAGCCCAAGGGCGGCTTGGTGGTCGCCTCGGAGGCCCAGGCGCTGGGCGCGCTGCGGGAGTTGGCCGAGGGACAGCGAAAGGCAGGCGTCGCGGCCGAGTGGGTCCCCGCCGAGCGCCTGGGCGAGCTCGAACCGCAGCTCGCACCGGACCTGGCCGGTGGCGTCCACTATCCGCAGGATGCCCAGGTACAGCCGGCTCGCGCGGCGGCGTCGCTGCTGCGGCGGGCACGGGACACCGGCCGGGTTGATCTGCTGACCCGCACGGACGTGATCGGCCTGGACCGGGGACGCGTGCTGACGGACCGTCACGGCACCCTGCACTGCGACACGGTGGTCAACGCGGCCGGCACGTGGGGCGGTGAGGTTGCGGCGCTGGCCGGATCCACGCTGCCGGTACGGCCCCGACGCGGCTTCGTCCTGGTCACCGAGCCGCTGCCGCCCCTGGTGCGGCACAAGGTCTACGCGGCGGACTACGTCGCGGACGTCGCCAGCGGATCGGCCGATTTGCAGAGCTCGGCCGTGGTCGAGGGCACGGCGGCGGGTCCGGTGCTGATCGGCGCGACCCGGGAGCGGGTCGGCTTCGACCGGCGGCTGTCCGTGCCCGCGCTGGCGCGCCTGGCCGCGCAGGCGACCGCGCTCTTCCCCGCCCTCGCCTCGGTGCGGGCGATCCGCGCCTACCGGGGCTTCCGGCCGTACCTCCCCGACCACCTGCCCGCCATCGGGCGCGACGCGGTCCGGTCCTGGCTGTTCCACGCCTGCGGTCACGAGGGCGCGGGCGTCGGGCTCGCCCCGGCGACCGGTCTGCTGATCGCCCAACTCGTCCGTGGCGAGAGACCGTTCCTCGACCCTGCGCCCTTCGATCCCGCCAGGTTCGCCCATCCGCAGCAGGAGGCGCAGCCGTGAGTCGCACACCGCCCGACCCCTTCGAGCTCGTCAGGGCCAGGCCCGGGGCCGGCTTCGAGTTCCGCTTCGACGGCGAGCCCGTCCCCGCTCTGCACGGGCAGACGGTGGCGGCCGCGCTGTGGCAGTCCGGCCGCCTGGCTTGGCGGTTGACCCGCAACGGCAATCGCCCGCGTGGTGCTTTCTGCGGCATGGGCGTCTGCTTCGACTGCCTGGTCGAACTGGACGGCACGCCCAACGTCCGCGCCTGCCTGGCTCCGGCCCGCCCCGGCGCGCAGGTGCGGACGCAGCGAGGGGGCGGTCATGCCGACCTCGCCTGAGCATGCCGGTCAGGTCGACTGTGCCGGTCAGGTCGAGCGCGTTGCCGCCGACTTCGACCTCGCCGTGATCGGCGCGGGTCCGGCCGGCCTGGCCGGTGCCGTGGCGGCGGCCGAACGCGGGCTTCGCGTCGCGCTGGTGGACGCCGCGCCGCGGCCCGGCGGGCAGTTCTACCGGCAGCCCGCCGCCGAACTCCACGCCGCACGGCCGCAGGCGCTGCACCGCGGCTGGGCCGCATTCGCGGCATTGCTGCGACGGCTCGGTCCGGTCGAGTACTTCGCCGACCACCACGTCTGGTCCGTCGTCCCGACGCCGAACGGAGGGCGGTGGCGGATCCACGCTCTCACCGGCCCGGACCAACGTCAGGCACGGAGCCTGACGGCTCGTCATGTTCTCTTCGGCACCGGTGCGCACGAGCGTCAGCTGCCCTTCCCGGGCTGGACGCTGCCTGGTGTCGTCGCCGCCGGGGGAGCGCAGGCGATGCTCAAGTCCGGCCTGGTGCTGCCGGGACGCCGCGTCGTGGTCGCCGGAAGCGGGCCGCTGCTGCTGGCCGTGGCAGCGTCGCTGGTCAAGGCCGGGGCGCAGGTGCCGTTGGTGGCCGAGGCGGCCGGCTACCTCGGCTACGCGTCCGGTGCGCGGGTGCTCGCCGCCAACCCCGGCAAGTTGGTCGAGGGAGCGCGGCACGCCGCCGTCCTCGCCCGGCACCGGGTGGCGCTGCGCACCCGCACCGCGGTCGTCGCCGCGCACGGCGTCGACCGGGTGGAGTCGGTGACGCTGATGCGGCTCGACCGCGCGTGGCGGCCGGCCCCGGGCACGGAGCAGCGTGTCGCGTGCGATGCCGTGGCGGTCGGGCACGGGCTGGTCGCGCAGTTGGAGCTCCCGCTCGAACTCGGCTGCCGCACGGTCCGGTCGGCGGACGGCGCCGCCGCGCTGGAGGTCGACGCGAGCCAGCGCACCAGCGTCCCCGGTATCTGGGCCGCCGGCGAGACCACCGGGGTCGGGGGCGTGCAGCTGGCGCTTGTCGAAGGCGAGTTGGCGGGGCGGGCTGTCGCGGGCGACCGCGCAGTGCCCGCGGCGCTGCTGCGCCGCCGCGCCAGGTTGCGGGAGTTCGCCGAGCTGATGGCCATCCGCCATGCGCCGGGCCCTGGTTGGTCCGCCTGGCTCGACGACGACACCGAGGTCTGCCGTTGCGAGGAGGTGACGACAGGTCAGATCCGCGAGGCGGTCGTCGGACTGGGCGCAGGCGACCAGCGGACCGTCAAGCTGCTGACCCGCGCCGGAATGGGCTGGTGCCAGGGCCGGATGTGCGGTCCCGCCGTCTCCCGCCTGTGTGCCGGCTACGCGACCTCCGCATCCGAACCGTACGTCGACGGTGCGTTGACCCGCCCGCTTGCCGTGCCCGTCCCGCTCGGCCTGCTGGCCGAGTCCGCCGTCGAACCGCCCCCGTCCGCTTCCCCGCCCACACGAGGAGCCAAGGAATGACCCCCGCCCCTGTTCCCACCTCCGACGAGCGCCAAGCGCCTTGGCACGGAGTCATGGTGGCCACCGCACTCCCGTTCCGCGAGGACGGGTCCGTCGACTACGACGCCTACGCGCGGCATGTGCGGTTCCTGCTCGACAACGGCTGCGACGGCGTGGTCCCCAACGGCTCGCTCGGCGAGTACCAGACCCTGACCGACGAGGAGCGGGCCCGGGTGGTCCGGGTCGCCGTCGAGGCCGCCGGGGACGGCCGCCGGGTGATGGCCGGTACCGCCGCCTACGGCAGCGCCGAGTCGCGGCGCTGGGTCGAGCAGGCGGCAGCGGCAGGCGCCGGATCGGTGCTCCAACTGCCCCCGAACGCCTACCGCGCGGACCGCGAGGGCGTGATCGCGCACTACGCCGAGGTCGCCCGGGTCGGCCTGCCCGTCGTCGCCTACAACAACCCGCACGACACCCGCGTCGACCTCGTCCCGTCCTTGTTGGCCGAGGTGCATGCCGCGGGGAGCATCGTCGCGGTCAAGGAGTTCAGCGGAGACGTCCGGCGTGCCTACGAGATCGCCGAACTGGCCCCCGGTCTCGACCTGTTGATCGGTGCGGACGACGTCCTGCTGGAGCTGGCGCTGGCCGGTGCGGTCGGCTGGATCGCCGGCTATCCGAACGCCCTGCCGCGCGCCTGTGCGGAGCTGTACCGCGCGGCGGTGGCCGGGGACCTGGCCGTCGCCCTGCCGCGCTACCGCACCTTGCACCCGTTGTTGCGCTGGGACTCGAAGACGGAGTTCGTCCAGGCCATCAAGCTCTCCATGGACCTTGCCGGTCGCCACGGCGGTCCGAGCCGTGCCCCGCGTGCGCAGCTGACCGGCCCGGCTCGGGAGCTGGTGACCCGGGCGACGGAGAAGGTCCTCGCCGAGGGACTGCGTTAGGAGGAGCGGGTCATGAAAACACGTCAGATCTACCACGCCGTCGACTCCCACACCGAGGGCATGCCCACCCGCGTCGTCACCGGCGGCGTCGGCGTGATCCCGGGTGCGACGATGGCCGAGCGCAGGGCGTATTTCGCCGAGCATCTGGACCATGTGCGGACCCTGCTCATGTACGAGCCGCGCGGCCACGCAGCGATGAGCGGGGCGATCCTGCAGCCGCCGACGCGGCCGGACGCCGACTACGGGGTGCTGTTCATCGAGGTGTCCGGGCTGTTGCCGATGTGCGGGCACGGGACCATCGGGGTGGCGACCGTGCTGGTGGAGACGGGGATGGTGCCCGTCGTGGAGCCCGTGACGACCGTCCGGCTGGACACGCCCGCCGGGCTGGTCGTCGTGGACGTGGCCGTCGAGGACGGATCGGCGACCTCGGTGACCCTGCGCAATGTGCCCGCCTTCGCGGAGCGGCTGGACGCCAAGGTCGCCGTGCCCGGCTTCGGGGAGATCCGCTACGACCTCGCCTTCGGCGGCAACTTCTACGTGCTCGTCGAACTCGACGACTACCGCCTGCCGTTCGACCGGTCCGCCAAGGACGAGATCCTGCGCGCCGGGTTGGCAACCATGGCCGCCGTCAACGCGGCGGGCGAGCCCGTCCACCCGGAGGACGAGCGGATCCGCGGCGTGCACCACGTCTACCTCGCCGCGCCCGGCTCCGACGCTCGCCACTCGCGGCACGCGATGGCCATCCACCCCGGCTGGTTCGACCGCTCGCCCTGCGGCACCGGGACGTCCGCGCGGATGGCCCAGCTGCACGCGCGCGGGGAGCTGGCGTTGGGGGCGGAGTTCCGCAACGAGTCGTTCATCGGCACCCGGTTCGTCGGCCGACTGCTGGAGGAGACGACCGTCGCCGGGCGACCGGCCGTGGTGCCGACGGTGACCGGGCGCGCCTGGATCACGGGCACGGCACAGTACTTCCTCGACCCTGCCGACCCTTTCCCCGCCGGGTTCCTGCTCTGACGCGCGGGTTCGTTCGTGTCACGTGATGGTGCAGGATGATGTTGCACAGGATTTCGCGCGAGAGGTACGACGGTGACGACGGAGCCCATCGAGAGCCCGGGCGGCGGCTCGCTCAACCTCCCTGCGGTGCAGGAGCGGCGCAGCCTGCGCGAGCAGGTGACCCACGCCCTGCGCGCGGCCCTGGTGGCCGGTGAACTCCGTCCCGGCATCGTCTACTCGGCGCCGGTCCTGGCCGCCGAGTTCGGCGTCTCCGCCACGCCGGTCCGCGAGGCGATGCTCGACCTGGCCAAAGAGGGCCTGGTCGAGGTCGTCCGCAACAAGGGCTTCCGCATCGTCGGCCTGACCGAGCAGGACCTGGACGACTTCACCGAGATCCGCGAGCTGATCGAGATCCCGGCCACCGTCCGCGTCGCCGAGACCGCGACCCCGGCCCAGCTCGAACCCCTCCGCGCCCACGCCCGCGACATCGTCACGGCCGCCCGCCGGGGCGACCTGATCGCCTACGTGGACGCCGACCGCCGCTTCCACCTCGGCCTGCTCGCGCTCCACGGCAACCGCCACCTCGTCGACACCGTCCGCGACCTGCGCAGCCGCTCCCGCCTCTACGGCCTCCAGGCCCTGGTCTCGGCGGGCCGCCTGGTCGAGTCGGCGGAGGAGCACGAGCGGCTGCTCGACGCGATCATCGCGGGCGACGTGGCGGGGGTAGAGGAGCTGATCAGCTCCCATCTCGGGCATGTCCGCAGGCTGTGGGCGCAGGGCAACTGACCGTGGGTGGAAACTGACGCAGCGTCAGCCGCCGGTCGCCAGCGTCAGGGCGACCAGCAGCATCGTCGCGGCGACGAGGCCGTCGAGGGCGCGCCAGGAGGAGGGGCGGCGGAAGAAGCCCTCCAGGAGGCGGGCGCCGAAGCCGAGGGCGGCGAACCAGCAGAGGCTGGCGAGAGTGGCTCCCAGGCCGAACTGCCAGCGCAGGGTGCCGTGGGTGGCTGCGACCGCGCCCAGGAGCAGCACCGTGTCCAGGTAGACGTGCGGGTTGAGCCAGGTCATCGCCAGGCAGGAGAGCACGGCCCTGCGGCCCGAGCGGACGGTCGGGCCGCCGCCCTCCAGGCCGGAAGGGCCGGACGGGTCGGGCGCACGGAAGGCGCGCCGCGCCGCCAGCACGCCGTAGCAGAGCAGGAACGCCACGCCGACGACCCGGACGGCGGTCATCGCGCCCGGCCAGGCCGTGACCACGACGCCGAGCCCGCCCACGCCGCAGGCGATCAGCGCCGCGTCGGACACCGCGCAGATCGCCACCACCGGCAGCACCGCCTCGCGTCGGATTCCTTGACGCAGGACGAACGCGTTCTGCGCGCCGATGGCGACGATCAACGAGAGGCCGGTGCCGAAACCGGCGGTAAGAGCGGTGAGCGGTGTTCCCATGCCCGCCACGCTAGGTCGGGGAGGTTGCTGCAGACCAGCTAAAGATTTTTACGTAGCATTAGCAGCCATGAAGTCAGACGGTCCGCCCCTTGCCCCGTCGCAGAGCCGGTCGCCGCACGATCTCGTCCGGACGCTGCTGGCCGTGGTCGACGAGGGGACCTTCGACGCCGCCGCAGCCGCGCTCCACCTCACGCCCTCCGCCGTGAGTCAGCGGATCAAGGCGCTGGAGCAACGCACCGGGCGGGTTCTGCTGACGCGGACCAAGCCGGTGCGGGCCACCGAGTCCGGGCAGGTGGTGATCCGCTTCGGCAGGCAGCTGGCCCAGCTCGAAGGGGACGCGCGGAGCGCGCTCGGCCTGGACGCCGGGGACACGCCGCCGCGCCTGGCGATCGCGGTCAACGCGGACTCGCTGGCGACCTGGTTCGTCCCCGCGCTGGGCCGCCTCGGCCACACACCCGGGGAGCCGGGCCTCACCTTCGACCTGCGCCGGGAGGACGAGGCGCACACCACCGCGCTGCTGCGGGACGGCGAGGTGATGGCCGCGGTCACCTCCACGCCCGAGCCGGTCGCCGGCTGCTCGGTGCGCGCGCTCGGACGGATGCGCTACCTGCCCGTCGCCACCGCCGAGTTCGTCGACACCTGGTTGCGCGGCGACCCGGCGGAGCTGCTCCCGCGCGCGCCGGTCGTCTTCTTCGACCGCCGCGACCAGCTCCAGGAGGGCTTCGCCCGCGAGCTGACCGGGGGTATGGCCGGTGCGGACGGAGCACGGCACTGGATCCCCTCCAGCGAGGGCTACCTGGAAGCCGTCTGCACCGGGCTCGGTTGGGGTCTGCTGCCCGAGGCGCAGGCGCAACCCCGGCTGCGCGACGGCAGGTTGAGGCGGATCGTGCCGGGGCGGTCACGGGATGTGCCGCTCTTCTGGCAGCAGTGGCGGCTCGATTCCCCGGCGTTGGCCGCGGTGGCGGAGGCCGTCGCCGCCGAGGCGGCGGAGCAGTTGCACCGCTGACACGCGCGAGGACGCCTCCGGGAGCGCAGAGCTCCGGGAGGCGTCCCGTTCAACCCAACTGATGGACCGTCAGGAATCGTGCGGTAGCAGCTGGATCACTCCGGCCAGGGCCAGCTCGACCACGACCAGGACCGCCAGCCCCGACTGGAACGCATGGCCGTATCCGGCGGGACCGCTGCTGCCGAGCGCGTCGTAGAAGACGATACCGAGGAGCGCGACGCCCACCGCGCCGCCGACCTGCTGCAGCGTCGTGATCACCCCGGACGCCGCACCGACCAGCTGCGGCGAGACGCGGGTCAGTACCGCCGCCGTGATCGGGGCGATGACCAGGCCCATGCCCACGCCGTCGACCACCAGCCCCGGAACCAGCCACAGCACTCGCAGCGTCCCGGCTGCGGTCCCGATCTGTGCGGTCCCGATCTGTGCGGTGCCTGCCCAGAGCAGGCCCAGACCGAGGGCCATCAACGCCGCGCCGAGGGCCACCGCCTGGCGTCCGAGCCGCGCCGCGACCAGGTCGGCACGGAGCGACGTGGCGAAGTAGCCGAGGCCCAGCGCGGTGAAGACGACTCCGGAGGTGAGCGCGTCCAGCCCGCGGCCGACCTGCAGATAGAGCGCGAGGATCAGGAAGAACGACCCCTGGCCGCTCCAGAACAGCAGTTGGGCCACCGCGCCGACCGTGAAGGCGCGGCCCCGGAACAACTCCGGCGGGACCAGCGGTGAACCCTGCCGTGCGCCCAAGTGCCGCTGGTGCGCGGCGAAGACGGCGAACAGCACGGCCGAGGCGGCCAGCGACAGCCACGTCCACAGCGGCCACCCGTCGCCGCGTCCCTGGATCAGCGGCAGCGCGAGCGTGACCAGCGCGGCCGTGATGAGCACGACGCCGACGTTGTCCAGGCGCGGACGTTCCGGCGCACGTGACTCGGGGACGCAGCGGTTGACCAGCGCGACCGTGACCGCGCCGATCGGAAGGTTGATCAGGAAGCAGGCCCGCCAGTCGGTTCCGAACAGGTCGGCCTTGATCAGCACGCCGCCGATCAGCTGCCCGAGCACCGCGCCGAGGCCCATCGTCAGCGCGTACATCGCGATGGCCCGCGCCTGCGCTTTGCCCTGGAAGGAGGTGCGGATGATGCCCAGCACCTGCGGGCCCATCAGCGCTGCGGCGAGGCCCTGCGCGACGCGCCCACCGATCAGGAAGGCGACGTCGGGGGCCAGGCCGCAGGCGGCGGAGGCCAGCGTGAAGAGTGCCAGCCCCAGCGCGAAGAGTCGACGGCGCCCCACGATGTCGCCGACCCGTCCGGCCGTGATCAGTCCGGCGGCGAGAGCGAGCGAGTAGCCCGCCACGATCCACTGGATCGCCGCCGGGGAGGCGCCGAGATGCCGCTGCATCGACGGGATGGCCACGTTGACGATGAAGAAGTCCAGCGCGGACATGAAGGTCGCGGTCAGCACCACCGGCAGCAGGCCCTTGCGGGCGGCAGGCGCGGCGGGTGCGGCGGCCGCGACGGGCACGGCGGGGTTTTCGTGCGGGAGGCGTGAGTCCCGGTCGGCCGGGACCCGGATGGCGGTCATCTGCCCTGCTCCAATGGGTCGGTGGGTGGGGTTCTTGGCACTTGGCAAGGAGGGGTGGGGCCGCGCGGGACTGTGGGAGCAGCCCCGCGCGGGGTCGGTGGGACGGCTCAGACGGACGGGACCTTGTCCAGGAAGCCCAGGACCTGCGCGATCCGGCCGTCCGCGTCCGCGACCAGCACGTCGAAGCCGATCACCAGCGGCTCGGCGGCGTCGGCGGGGCCGAGCTCCCAGGTGAACCGGGCGATGCCGTGGTGCGCGTCGACCGGGCCACCGAGGCGGAAGCGCAGGCCGGGAAACTGTGCCTGGACCGCCCCGAGCGTCGCGTCGACCGCGTCCCGGCCCTCGGCGACGACCAGCGGGTCGGTGTAGCTGCCGTCCTCCGCCCAGGTCTCGTCGACGAGCTTGCGGCGGGCGGCGGGGTCGGTCTCGTTCCAGGCGGCGATGTAGCGCTCGGCGAGCTCCTGGGCGGTGGTGTTCGCGGTGGCGTCCATTGTTCTTCTCCTTCGTCCGGTTCGTCCGGTGCGGTGTCCTGTGCGTTCCTGCAGGTCAAGACGTTACGGAGAAGGCGAGGACGCGGAATCAGTCGCGCTTAGGTACTTGTCGCACGAACATGTCGGTGGCTGTCGGTAGGGTGCTTGCATGCTGTACGGACGGGGGACCGAACAGGCCGCCATCGACGAACTGCTGCGCGCCGCCCGGGGGCGGACCAGCGGAGCGCTCGTGCTGCGTGGCGAGCCGGGTATCGGCAAGACGGCACTGCTGGAGTACGCCCGCGACGCGGCCGAGGGCTTCACCGTGCTGCGCACGGCCGGGGTCGAGGCCGAGTCCGAGCTGCCGTTCGCCGCGTTGCAACTGCTGCTCGCGCCCGCGTTGGGCGGCCTGGAGTCGCTTCCGGCGCCCCAACGGTCGGCGTTGGAGCGCGCCTTGGGCCTCGCGGATCCCGAGCCGGACGCGTCCACGCCGGGCAGCCGGCTGCTGGTCGGCCTCGGCGTGCTCGGGCTGCTGGCCGAACTGGCCGAGGGCGGGCCGGTGCTCTGCCTGATCGACGACCTCCAGTGGTGCGACGCGGCCTCCAGCGACGCCCTGTTCTTCGCCGCGCGACGGCTCGCGGCGGAGGGCGTGGTCCTGCTGCTGGCGGCGCGCGAGGGCGAGGCCCAGTCGACCGACGGCGCGTCAGGTGTCGCACCGGGCCTGGCCGAGCTGCGCCTGTCCGGCCTGGATCACACGGCGGCGGCGGAGCTGCTCCAGCACAGCGCCCCGGACGTCGATGTTCTGACGCGGCATCAACTTCTGGAACTCGCCCACGGCAACCCGCTGGCCCTGCACGAACTCCCTGCGGCCGAGCGGGCCGGCAGCGAGCCGCTGCCGCTCGCCGGACGGCTCCAGCTCGCGTACCACGGCCAGTTGAGCCGGTTGCCCGCCGCCGCGCAGACGATGCTGCTGGTCGCCGCCGCCGAGGAGACGGGCGAGCTGCCCACGGTCCTGGCTGCCGCCGAGCGGCTGGGCGCACACGTCGAGGACCTGCAGGCGGCGGAGGAGTCGGCGCTCGTCCGCGTCGAGCCGGGGGAGACGGGCGGACGGCTGGTCTTCCGCCACCCGCTGCTGCGGGCTGCGGCGCTGAGCCGCGCACCGCTGGCCCAGCGACTCGCGGTCCATGCGTCGCTCGCGCAGGCGCTTGCCGACCACGGCACGCCGGTGCGGCGCGCCTGGCATCTGGCCCAGGCCGCCACCGGGCCCGACGAGCCGGTCGCGGCCGAGCTGGAGCGGGCCGCCGAGCTCGCCGCCCGTCGCGGCGGCCATGCGGGCGCGGCGTCGGCCTGGGAGCGTGCCTCGCAGCTCAGTCCGGATCCGGCCGAGGCGACGCGCCGTCTGGTCCAGGCGGCCGAGTCCGCCACGGAGGCGGGTGAGATCGAGCGGGCCGAGGCGCTGGCCGGGCGTGCCCGCGCCCGGCGTCCCGAGGAGCCGGTGCTGCTGGCGCACCTCATGTTCATCGAGGGCCTGGCCCAGTTCTGGCGGGGTGCGCACGAGCCCGCCCACCAACTGCTGCTCGACACCGCCGAGTTGGTCGCCGCCAGCCACCCCGGCCCGGCGGCCCGCGTGCTGCTCCAGGCATACGACGTCGCCCGCTGCCTCGGCGACGAGGCCATGCGCACGACCGAACGCCGTCTCGCCGCCCTGTCCCTCCCCGCGGACGACCCGTTGGCCCCCGTCGTGGCCTACCTGCTCGACGCGGTGGCGGCCGGCGCGCCCGACGCCGAGGGCCCGGAAGGCGCAGCCCGCGACTCAGCGGCCCCCGACGCAGTGGCCCCCGACGCGAAGGGAGGCCGCACCCTGCCCGCCACGATGGCCCAGGCGCGGTCCGCCGGCGCGATCGTCCCGGTCGACCTCATCCAGGCCTGCGCCGCCGCGCTCACCGTCGGCCAGGACGCGGACGCCCTCGCCGTGACCGAGCAGGTCGTCGCCGAGGCCCGTGCCGGGGGCGTGCTGGCCGCACTGCCGCCGCTGTTGATCACGCTCGCCGAGAGTGAGCTGTTCCACGGCCGCCCGGACCAGGCCCAGGCCCACGCCGAGGAGTCGTTGGCGCTGGCCGCGGACATCCGCCAGGTGCAGTGGGCCGCGCCCTCGCACGCCCTGCTCGCCTACCTGGCCGCGCAGCGCGGTGACGAGGCTGCCTGCCGCACGGCCCTGCATGCTGCCTCGGCCGAGGCACGCGGCGGCGCCTCCGCACGGGTCGGCGCGCCGTGGCAGCAGTGGGCCGAGGGCCTGCTCGACCTCGGTCAGGGCCGCGCGGAGGAGGCGCTCGCCTTCCTGGGCACGCTGGTACGCGGCCCGGACAGGGGCCACGTCGGCGTGCTGCGCGCCGTCCCTGACGCGCTGGAGGCTGCCGTCCGGATCCGCGAGGGCGAGGCGTTGGCCGAGCCGCTGACCCGCTTCGAACGCTGGGCTGAGCGGTCCCAACAGCCCTGGGCGCGTGCACTGGTGTTGCGCTGTCACGCCCTGCTGGCCCCGGAGGAGTTCGCCGAGCGGCTCTTCCTCGACGCCCTGTCGCTCCACAGCGGGTCCGGCCGGCCCTGGGAGGAGGCCCGCACGGCGCTGCTCTACGGCGAGTGGCTGCGGCGTGCCCGGCGCAAGACGGAGGCCCGCATGCCGCTCCGCGCCGCCGCCCGCGCCTTCGACGCCCTGGGCGCGACACCGTGGGCCGACCGCGCCCGCACCGAGCTCGACGCCTCCGGCGCAGCGACCGCGGAGCCGCGAACCGCAGGGCCGCTGGCCGGCCTGACGCCGCAGGAGACGCAGATCGTCCGCCTCGCCGCGCAGGGCCTCTCCAACCGGGACATCGCCGCCCAGCTCTTCCTCAGCTCCCGGACGGTCGGCTACCACCTCTACAAGGCCTACCCCAAGCTCGGCGTCGCCTCCCGGGGCGAGCTCGCCGCGCTGGTCTGACAGGAGCGCCGACGACCGGCGACCGACGACCCACGACAACGCGGCGAGGCGGGTGCTCTCACACCGCAGGCCGATCCGGCCTGGTCCATAAGACAGGCCCCGGCCGCCGAGCACGGGATCGACGTCCTCCGCGCGGGCATTGGCACCCTGCTCAGCAAGGAGCTCCCGGCTGGCAGCACGTGAGCGTGCGACACGACCGGGGCGATGCAATGGCGAGCCGGAACCGCAACGGCGGGCGATGATCGGAGGGTGTCCGCCACCTCCAGCGACCCTCGGCTCGACGGCAGCGTCGTCGCGATCGACGCGGGTCACCAGGCCGTGTGCTTCTACCGTCACTACCCGCACCCCGTGGCCGAGGTCTGGCGCCACGTGTCGCGTCCGTCCCTGCTCCGGCGCTGGCTCGCCGCCGCCGACCGGCTGGACCCGGCGGAGGGCGGCGCTGTGGTGCTCCGCTGGCTGAACACCGATCCCGAGGGCCGCACCGTGATCGCCGCCGGCACGGTGACCGCCTACGACCCTCCGTCCCTGCTCCAACTCGATCTCGACCCGCACGGCCGGGTCCGCTTCGAGCTCACCGACGAGGGCGGCGGCACGGCTCTCGCCTTCAGCGCGCGCCTGCCCGCGCCGATCGAGGAGCCCGCACAGATCCTCGCCGGCTGGCACCTCCACCTCGACTACCTCGCCCGGGCCCTGGCGGGCGGCGCGGTCGACTGGCAGTCCTGGGATCCGGCCGCGGAGTGGGAACCGCTCCGCGCCGCCTACGCCGAGGCCCTCGGCTAGCCGGCGCGGCACCAGCTAGCTACGCGCCCCCACCGCCGAGAGCTCGCGTTCGAGCGGCGTACGGAACCTGGGCGTGACCGTGGTCCCGGCCAGGAACGCGCCCATGCGGTCGGCCTCTGCGGCGACGGCCGCCTCCGCCTCCGCGCCGACGTCCTCCAGGAGCCGCCGGACGACGGTCCCGTCCGGCTGCTGAGCCCAACCGCCGACGACGCGACCGTCCCACCAGACGGTCGGGCCGATATTGCCCGTCCGGTCGAAGAGTTGCGCGGCATGGCCGGGATCGGTGTACCAGTCGCGTCCGCGCCACCCCATCGAGGTCGGGTCCAGCGCGGGCAGCAGCGCGGCGCGCGGCTCGGGAGCGGGGGTGGATGCGGCGTCGCCGGGCAGCACCAGGCCCGGGCCGGTCCCGTCGGGGCCGTCTGGCAGGGTGACCTGCTCCGCGCCCACCGCGGCGAGCGCCTTGCGGACCGCGCCGAGCGTCCAGCCGGTCCACCACTTCAGGTCGTCCTCGGTGCCCGGCCCGTACGCGGCCAACCAGCGGCGAACCAGTTCGGCGCGCGCCTCGTCGACGGGCAGCTGCGGCAGCGGCGTGCTCGGGACCCAGCGGTAGGCGCTCGACGTCCAGCTCCCGCGCGGCCGGTCGCGCCGGATCCGGTTCTCGGCGGCGAGCACCCGCAGCACCCGCGAGGCCACGGTCTGTACCGCCTCGTACGGCTTGCCCACCGCGACCGTCACCCGTTCCTGCAACGCGGGCACGGCCGCCCCCAGTTGCTGCCCGGTCGCGGCACCGAGCCGCTCCAGCGCCGCCAGCGTCGACCGCTCGGCCTCCGCCAGCCATGCCGCGTCCCAACCGCCGCCCTCGCGGAGGAACTCCAGCAGCTTCTTCCGCTCCTTGGCGGCGATGTCGCGGGCGGTCGAGGAGTCGACGACGGGCGCGACGTCCACCGGGACGACGAACAGCGTGCGCCGCATCGACAACAGCCGGACCAGCGTGACGTCGTCGTAGAGCGCCTGCTCGACCAGCGCGACGCCGGGCTCCCGCAGCCGTGCCGCGAGCGAGAGGAAGACCGTCGCTGCGTCCGTGGCGTGCAGCCCGACGACCGCGTCCGCGGCCTCCAACGGCGTGGCCCACCGGGCGAGTTGCCGCGCCTGGATCCGTCGTCGCCGTTCGGCCGTGTCGATCTCAGCAGTCGCCATGGGCAGCACCCTAGGGCTTGCCTCCGACAGCTGCCGTTGGACGCGGCTGTGCTAGCGTCGAAGAGACGGAGGATTCCTCCGTTCCGGACGAGCGCGTCGTACCCGGCAAGGACAAGACGACGCAGCAGGAGCGGTGCACCGCGCACCGCCCCCTACTGCGAGAGGTGTTCTGCCGTGGCCTGGCTGGTGCTCGTCGTCTCCGGCGTCCTCGAGACCGTCTGGGCGGTCGCGATGCAGGCGTCCAAGGGCTTCTCCCGCCCCCTCCCGACCGCCGTCTTCGGCGTGACGGTCGTGCTGAGCATGTGCGGACTCGCCTACGCGCTGCGCTCCGTCCCGCTCGGGACCGGCTATGCGGTGTGGGTGGCCATCGGCACGCTCGGGACCGCGACCTACGGGATGGTGGCGCTCGGCGATCCGGTGACCGTGGCCCGGATCGTCTTCCTGGCCATGATCATCGGCGGCGTGGTGGGCCTGAAGGCGGCCCACTGACCGGTGCTGCTCGCGCCCGGACTCACAAAATGGTTTGGCCCGAGGCCCCCTCATGTTTGATGATCCACGAGTGATGGACCAGACCGTTCAGCAGAGCCTCGTCCGCGCCGCCGCGCGCAACAACGCCGACTGGTGCCAGGCGATGTGCCGCGCCCACGGCCTGAGCGGCGAGTACCGGCTCGACGCCTGGACCAGCCGGGAGCGCACTCCGCGCTACTACCCGGACGCCGTCACCCTCGCCGAGCGCCTCGACGTCGACGAACTGCTCGCCCGCGTCGACCGCACGACGCCCGGTGTCTCGGTCAAGGACAGCTTCGCCGCCCTCGACCTGGCCGGGCACGGCTTCCGTCCGCTGCTCGACGCGCACTGGATCGCCCGCGAGCCGGAACTCCCGGCCGCGACCTCGCCGTGGCAGCGCCTGCGCACGCCGGGGGAGCTGGCGGCGTGGGAGATCGCCTGGTGCGGCGAGGTCGCCGACCTCTTCCTGCCCCCGCTGCTGGAGGACCCGTCGGTCCTGGTCATGGCCGCGCCGGACTTCTCGGCCGGGGCGCTGCTCAGCCTCGGCGCGGGCGTGGTCGGCGTCTCGAACCTCTTCGTCGCCGCCGACGTGGCCGGAGCCCCCGGCACCACCTCCACCGCCGCCGCCCGCGAAGCGGTCCTGTTCCGCGCCTGGCACGACTGCCTCGCCGCCGCCTCGGTCCACTGCCCGGGCCTCCCCGTCGTGGGCTACGAGTCCGGCGCGGATCTGGCCGTCGCCGAGCGCGTCGGCTTCACCCGCCTGGCGCCCCTCCGAATCTGGCAGGAAGGCAGCACGTTCACAGTTATTGATGGTTCGTCAGATTCTGACTAACCTCCGCTGGGAGCTCCACGCAGCGTGCCCGGTGGTGCGCTGCTTCCGCGTTGCTTCGCTCCGCGTCGCTCTGCGTTGCTCTGCCCTGCGCTACTGCACTGTTCTGCGAGGAGGATCGGCCATGCCCGAGGTATCCGTCAGTGCCACGATTCCCGCTCCGGCGGACAAGGTCTGGGCGGTGCTCACCGACTTCGAACGCTTCGGCGAGTGGAACACCATCCATGTCGCCTTCCCGAACGGCGGCCCCACGGAACTCGTGGTCGGTGCCGTCTACGGCGAGAAGATGACCCTGATGGGCATGCCCGCCGAGGTCAGCTGGACCATCACCGAGCTTGCCGCCGGCAGCTCCCTCACCATGGACGGCAAGGGCCCGATGGGCATCAGCCTGCACCAGCACTACGCGCTCGGCGCGGCGGCCGACGGGAACGGCACCAGCGTCACTGTCGACAGCGAGTTCAAGGGCGCGGCCGTCAACATGATGGCGGCCCGGATCAAGGACGCCACCACCAAGGCGCTCAACGAGTCGCTGGAGAAGCTGACCGGCCTCGTCGGCTGAGGCAGACCGGCGGCTGCGGGTCAGCGGCTGCAGACCGGCGGCTGCGAGTCTGCGGCGGCGAGTGGACGCGGTGGCACCTCCGGCCGCGGCCACTCGCCGCTTTCGTTCCGCGCCACGCCTCACGTCGTCCGGGCACTGTCGTACCCCGGTGCTTTGATGGGAACCGTCGATCCCACCGGACGCACGCCGGTCGCATCATCCTGGAGGCACGCATGGCGCAGCTGAGGGCCCACAACATCTCCGTCTCCGCGGACGGCTTCATGGCCGGTCCCGACCAGAGCCAGGACGCGCCCCTCGGCGTCGGCGGCCAGCGGCTGCACACGTGGGTCTTCGAGGCCGCGTACGGGCGGCGGATGATCGGTCAGAAGGGCGGCACCGAGGGCGTCGACAACGCCTTCCTGCTGCGCGGCGACGAGAACGTCGGCGCGACGGTGATCGGCCGCAACATGTTCGGGCCGGTGCGCGGGGCCTGGCCGGACGAGTCGTGGCGCGGCTGGTGGGGCGAGGAGCCGCCCTACCACCACCCCGTCTTCGTGCTGACGCACCATCCGCGCCCCCCGCTGGAGATGAAGGGCGGCACGGTCTTCCACTTCGTCACCGACGGTCTGGACGCCGCGCTGGACCGCGCCTTCGAGGCGGCCGACGGCGCTGACGTCCGCGTGGGCGGCGGCGCGTCGACGCTCCAGCAGTGCCTGCGCAGCGGGCGGTTGGACGTGCTGCACGTGGCGATGGTCCCGGTCCTGCTCGGGGGCGGCGAGCGGCTCTTCGACAACCTCGGCAGTGGTCCTGCGGACGGGTACGAGTGCGTCGAGTTCGTCAGCTCGCCCTCCGTCGCGCACCTGCTCTTCGAGCGCACGGGCACGAGTGGGTCAAGCGGAGCAAACTGACCAGTAACGTGGGCGCATGCGCACTGCACTCATCACCGGCGCGAGCGCCGGAATCGGCGCGGCCTTCGCGCGACGTCTCGCCAAGGACGGCCACGGCCTGGTCCTGGTCGCCCGCGACGAGTCTCGGCTGACCACGCTCGCGGAAGACCTCGCCAAGGCGCACGGTGTCCCCACCGAGGTGCTCCCGGCGGACCTGGCCACCGAGGCGGGCATCAGCGCCGTCGAGGCACGCCTGGCCGACGCCGACCATCCGGTCGACCTGCTGGTCAACAACGCGGGCTTCGGCTTCAAGAAGGGCTTCCTCGACGTCCCGATCGAGGACGAGCTGACCATGCTCAAGGTCCACATCGAGGCCGTGCTCCGGCTGACCCGTGCCGCCGTCCCCGGGATGCGCGAGCGCGGCAGGGGCTACGTCGTCAACGTCGCCTCGGTCGCGGCCTTCGTCCCGCGCGGGACGTACGGGGCGAGCAAGTCGTGGGTGGTCCAGTTCACCGCGGGCGCGGACCGCGACCTCGCCGGGACGGGCGTCCGCCTCCAGGCGCTCTGCCCGGGGTTCACCCACACCGAGTTCCACCAGCGTGCGGAGATGGACATGTCCCGCGTGGGCCGGTGGCTCTGGCTCGACGCGGACTACGTGGTGGACCAGTCCCTGCGTGACCTGGTCCGCGGCAAGTCCGTCTGCATTCCCTCCCGCCGCTACCAGGCCGCGGTCGCCCTCTCCCGCAAGGCTCCGCTGGGCGCCCTCGGCGGCCTCTCCAACCGCATGGGCCGCCGCCGCACCGAACGCTGACGCGCACGCCCGTCCCAGCGCGGACGACAGCGCGATCGACAGTGTGAACGGCAGCCCGAACGACAGTGTGAACTTCAGTCTCGAACGCAGAAGCGGCAGGCGCCTTCACCGGGTGGACTCACCGGGCGAAGGTGCCTGCCGCAACGTTTCTGCTGAGGTGTACGGCGGTGGGAGCCGGAGAGGCTCAGACCGCGTCGTCCTCGCGGACCGCGCGGCGCGCGTCCGGGTCGAGGACGCCCCAGCTGATCAGCTGGTCGACCAGCAGCGAGGCCGGCTGGTCGTAGATGACGGCAAGCGTGCGCAGGTCGTCCTGGCGGATCGAGAGGACCTTGCCGTTGTAGTCACCGCGCTGGCTCTGGATGGTGGCCGCGTAGCGCTGCAGCGGGCCCGCCTTCTCGGAGGGGACCTGGGCGAGGCGCTCCAGGTCGAGGACCAGGCGCGGCGGCGGCTCGGCCGCGCCGCCCGGAGTGCTGCCGGGCAGCAGCTCCTGGACCGGGACGCCGTAGAACTCGGCCAGCTCGGCCAGGCGCTGGACCGTCACCGCACGGTCACCGCGCTCGTAGGAGCCGACTACCACGGCCTTCCAGCGGCCCTGGGACTTCTCCTCTACGCCGTGCAGGGAGAGCCCCTGCTGGGTGCGGATCGCGCGCAGCTTGCCACCAAGCTGTTTCGCGTAGTCGCTGGACAATGTGTCTCCCCGGACTCAGGTGCAAAGACGAGTGCTGTGAAGCGTTGAAGCTGTGAACACGTGCTTCGTCTGGTCTCCACGGCCCGGACGGCGCGAACCCGGCACATCCTCAAGATCTTCGGGCGCTTCGTCGCCTGGCCGTAACTGAGTGTGAGGTTACGCAGAGTGATAAGCGTTCGTCAAGCCGAACGGGGCACCCGTGCGAACCCCCGTTCGGCTTAGCGGGAGGTGCAGGTGGGAGGGGGTGCGTGGGAGCGCTCGGTGATCGCCCTGGTAGGGTGGACGACGGTTCCCCACGTGCGTGTCTGCTCCGGCCGACGCCACGGGAGCCACACCCGTAGACATCCTTTAAGGCCCGTCCCGTGAGGCGGGGAAGGAGGTCGGCTTCGGCATGACCACAGCTGCCCAGCGACAGGTACTGGACCAGGGCGACATCGCCCGGTCCCTGACCCGGATCGCGCACGAGATCGTCGAACGCGCCAAGGGCGCCGACGACGTCGTCCTGCTCGGCATCCCCACCCGCGGCGCCCATCTGGCCCGCCGCCTGCACCGCAAGCTCGCCGAGATCACCGGCACCGAGCTCCCGGTCGGCACGCTCGACATCACCATGTACCGGGACGACCTGCGGCTCAAGCCCGCCCGCGCCCTGGAGCACACCGAGATCCCCGCCGACGGCATCGACAGCAAGCTCGTCGTCCTCGTCGACGACGTGCTCTTCTCCGGTCGCACCATCCGCGCCGCGCTCGACGCGCTGGCCGACCACGGCCGCCCCCGCGCGGTCCAGCTCGCCGTCCTGGTCGACCGGGGCCACCGCGAGCTCCCGATCCGCGCCGACTACGTGGGCAAGAACCTGCCCACCTCGCTGCGCGAGTCCGTGAAAGTGAAGCTGGAAGAGACCGACGGGATCGACGCCGTCCTGCTCGGCGAGCTGGAGGGCACTGCCAAGTGAAGCGTCACCTCATCTCCACCGCGGACCTGACCCGCGAGGACGCGCTGCTGATCCTGGACACGGCCGAGCAGATGGCCCAGGTCTCCGCGCGCTCCGTCAAGAAGCTGCCGACCCTGCGCGGCCGGACGGTGGTGAACCTCTTCTTCGAGGACTCCACCCGTACCCGCACGTCCTTCGAGGTCGCCGAGAAGCGCCTCTCCGCGGACGTCATCAACTTCTCCGCCAAGGGCTCCTCGGTCTCCAAGGGCGAGAGCCTCAAGGACACCGCACTCACCCTGCAGGCGATGGGCGCCGACGCGGTGGTCATCCGCCACGGGGCCTCCGGCGCACCCAAGCTGCTGGCCGAGTCCGACTGGCTGCACGGCAGCGTGGTCAACGCCGGTGACGGCACCCACGAGCACCCCACCCAGGCGCTGCTCGACGCGTTCACGATGCGCCGCCACCTCAACCCGGGCGTCGGCCAGGACCTGGCCGGCCGCCGTGTGACGATCGTCGGCGACGTCCTGCACAGCCGCGTCGCCCGCTCCAACGTGCGCCTGCTGCACACCCTCGGCGCCGAGGTCACCCTCGTCGCGCCGCCGACGCTGATGCCCTTCGGCGTCGAGACCTGGCCCTGCCAGGTCACTTACGACCTGGACGCGGCGCTGTCCAAGGCCGACGCGGTGATGATGCTGCGCGTCCAGCGCGAGCGCATGAACGCCGCCTTCTTCCCGACCCAGCGCGAGTACACCCGCCGCTACGGCCTGGACGCCCGCCGCCTGGCGCTGATGCCCGAGCACGCGCTCGTCATGCACCCCGGCCCGATGGTGCGCGGGATGGAGATCGAGTCGACCATCGCCGACTCCGACCGCGCGGTCATCGTGGAGCAGGTCGCCAACGGCGTCAGCGTCCGCATGGCCGTCCTCTACCTGCTGCTCGGCGGCTCCGAGCCCGCCATCACGACTTCTTCCACCGCGACTGCTGCGAACACGTCCGAGGAGACCGGCAAGTGAGCACCACGAACTACCTGATCCAGGGCGCCCGCATCCTCGGCGGCGACCCGCAGGACATCCGCGTCACGGACGGCGTCATCGCCGAGATCGGCGCCGACCTCGAACTCCGGGACGGCGAGCGGGGGATCGCGGCCGACGGCCTGATCGCCCTGCCCGGCCTGGTCGACCTGCACACGCACCTGCGCGAGCCGGGCCGTGAGGACGCCGAGACCGTCCTCACCGGCACCCAGGCCGCCGCCAAGGGCGGCTACACCGCCGTCCACGCGATGGCCAACACCTTCCCGGTCGCCGACACCGCCGGTGTCGTCGAGCAGGTCTGGCGGCTGGGCCGCGAGTCCGGCTACTGCGACGTGCAGCCGATCGGCGCCGTCACCGTGGGCCTTGAGGGCAAGCAGCTCGCCGAGCTCGGCGCGATGGCCGACTCCGCCGCGCAGGTCCGCGTCTTCTCCGACGACGGCAAGTGCGTGGACGACGCGGTGATCATGCGTCGCGCGCTGGAGTACGTGAAGGCCTTCGGCGGCGTCGTCGCCCAGCACGCGCAGGAGCCGCGGCTGACCCAGGGCGCGCAGATGAACGAGGGCATCGTCTCCGGCGAGCTGGGCCTGGCCGGTTGGCCGGCCGTCGCCGAGGAGTCGATCATCGCCCGCGACGTGCTCCTCGCCGCGCACGTCGGCTCGCGCCTGCACGTCTGCCACCTCTCCACGGCCGGCTCGGTCGAGATCATCCGCTGGGCCAAGTCGAAGGGCTGGGACGTCACCGCCGAGGTGACGCCGCATCACCTGCTGCTCACGGACGAGCTGGTCCGCTCCTACGACGCGGTCTACAAGGTCAACCCGCCGCTGCGCACCGAGGCCGACGTGATGGCCCTGCGCGAGGCGCTGGCCGACGGCACGATCGACATCGTCGCCACCGACCACGCGCCGCACCCCGCCGAGGACAAGGCGTGTGAGTGGGCCGCCGCGGCGATGGGCATGGTCGGCCTGGAGACCGCGCTCTCCGTGGTCCAGTCCGCGATGGTCGACACCGGTCTGATGGGCTGGGCCGAGGTCGCCGAGCGGATGTCCGCCAAGCCCGCCGCGATCAGCGGCATCCCGGGCCACGGGCGCCCCGTCTCGGTGGGCGAGCCGGCCAACCTGGTGCTCTTCGACGCGGACTACCGTGGCGAGGTGAACCCGGACGCCTTTGCCACCCGCAGCCGCAACACCCCCTACCGCGGCATGGACCTGCCCGGACGCGTCGTCGCCACCTTCCTGCGCGGCGACGCCACGGTGCTCGACGGTGAGCTCGTATGAGCGCCGCCGACAGCGTCAAGCTGCTTGCCTCGTCTCTGCAGACAGCGGAGACCCCGCACTCCGCGCCGGTCACCCATGTGGGTGACCTGGTCGGCTGGGTCATCGGCATCCTGCTGGTCATCGCCCTCGTCTACTGGCTGATGCGCCAGGGCTGGCAGTGGCGCAAGACCGTGCAGTCCGGACTCCCGGAGCTCACCGGCATCCCGGCCCGGACGACCGAGACCATCCTGGAGACCGAGGGCCGGTACGTCGGCACCACCACCGCCGGCAACTGGCTGGACCGGGTCGTCGCCCACCACCTGGGCGACCGCAGCCTGGTCGAGCTCACGCTGAGCGCCGAGGGCCTGACGGTGGTCCGCCCGGCCTCGCAGGACTTCTTCGTCCCGGTCGACGACCTGCGTGGCTCGCGCCTGGACAAGGGTCTGGCGGGCAAGGTTTTCCCCGAGGGCGGCCTGCTGGTCGTCACCTGGCGGCTGGGCGACAAGGAGCTCGACTCCGGCTTCCGTGCCGACCAGTCCGCGGACCACGAGAACTGGGTCACCGCGATCGAGGTGCTGATCAAGGCCCACGAGAAGGTCACCCACGAGAACGACTCGAACCAGATCGACAAGAACGTGCTGAACGACAAGAACGTGGAAGGCGCATCATGACCGCACCGGCATCCACCCCCACGGCGCGACGCGCACCCCGCGTCCCCGCCGCATACGTCCTCGAGGACGGCCGGATCTTCCGCGGACAGGCGTACGGCGCCATCGGCGAGACCTTCGGCGAGGCCGTCTTCAACACCGGTATGACGGGCTATCAGGAGACCCTGACCGACCCCTCCTACCACCGCCAGATCGTGGCGATGACCGCTCCGCAGATCGGCAACACCGGCGTCAACGACGAGGATTCCGAGTCCTCGCGGATCTGGGTCGCCGGCTACGTCGTGCGCGACCCCAGCCGGGTCTCCTCCAACTGGCGGGCCAAGCGCTCGCTGGACGAGGAGCTCAAGGCCCAGGGCATCGTCGGCATCAGCGGCATCGACACCCGCGCACTGACCCGCCATCTGCGCGAGGTCGGCGCGATGCGCGCCGGGATCTTCTCCGGCGAGGCGCTGGCCGACGACGCGACCATGTTGGACCGCGTCCGCCAGGCCCCGCAGATGGAGGGCGCGGACCTGTGCGGCGAGGTCGCCACGGACGCGGTCTACGTCGTCCCGGCCATAGGTGAGAAGAAGTTCACCGTCGCGGCCCTGGACCTGGGCATCAAGGGGATGACCCCGCACCGGATGGCCGAGCGTGGCATCGAGGTGCATGTGCTGCCCGCCAACGCCACCGCCGAGGACGTCTACGCCGTGAATCCGGATGGCGTCTTCTTCTCCAACGGCCCGGGTGACCCGGCCACCGCCGACGGCCAGGTAGCCGTGCTGCGCGAGGTGTTGGGCCGGAAGACGCCGTTCTTCGGCATCTGCTTCGGCAACCAGCTGCTCGGCCGCGCGCTCGGCTTCGGCACCTACAAGCTCAAGTACGGCCACCGCGGCATCAACCAGCCGGTCCAGGACCGCACCACCGGCAAGGTCGAGGTCACCGCGCACAACCACGGCTTCGCCGTGGACGCGCCGCTCGACAAGGTCTCCGAGACGCCCTTCGGCCGCGTCCAGGTCTCGCACGTCTGCCTGAACGACGACGTGGTCGAGGGTCTGCAGTGCCTCGACCAGCCCGCGTTCAGCGTCCAGTACCACCCGGAGGCGGCGGCCGGTCCGCACGACGCCGCCTACCTGTTCGACCGCTTCTTTTCCCTGATGGAGGGCCAGCGTGCCTAAGCGCACCGACATCCAGTCCGTTCTGGTCATCGGTTCCGGCCCGATCGTCATCGGCCAGGCGGCCGAGTTCGACTACTCCGGCACCCAGGCCTGCCGCGTCCTCAAGGCCGAGGGCCTGCGGGTGATCCTGGTCAACTCGAACCCGGCCACGATCATGACCGACCCGGAGATCGCCGACGCCACCTACGTCGAGCCGATCACCCCGGAGATGGTCGAGAAGATCATCGCCAAGGAGCGACCCGACGCGCTGCTGCCGACTCTGGGCGGCCAGACCGCGCTCAACGCCGCGATCTCGCTGCACCAGGCGGGCACGCTGGAGAAGTACGGCGTGGAGCTCATCGGCGCCAACGTCGAGGCGATCAACAAGGGCGAGGACCGCGAGCTGTTCAAGCAGGTCGTCGAGGCCGTCAAGGCCAAGATCGGCCACGGCGAGTCCGCCCGCTCGGTCATCTGCCACTCGATGGAGGACGTCCTGGCGGGCGTCGAGACGCTCGGCGGCTACCCGGTCGTCGTCCGCCCCTCCTTCACCATGGGCGGCGCCGGTTCCGGCTTCGCCCACGACGAGGAGGACCTGCGCCGCATCGCCGGCCAGGGCCTGACGCTCTCGCCGACCACCGAGGTGCTCCTGGAGGAGTCCATCCTCGGCTGGAAGGAGTACGAGCTGGAGCTGATGCGCGACAAGCACGACAACGTCGTGGTCGTCTGCTCCATCGAGAACTTCGACCCGATGGGCGTGCACACCGGTGACTCGATCACCGTCGCCCCGTCGATGACGCTGACCGACCGTGAGTACCAGATCCTGCGCGACATCGGTATCGCCGTCATCCGCGAGGTCGGCGTCGACACCGGCGGCTGCAACATCCAGTTCGCGGTCAACCCCGAGGACGGCCGGGTCATCGTCATCGAGATGAACCCGCGCGTCTCGCGCTCCTCGGCGCTGGCGTCCAAGGCGACCGGCTTCCCGATCGCCAAGATCGCGGCCAAGCTCGCCGTCGGCTACACCCTCGACGAGATCCCCAACGACATCACCGAGCAGACCCCGGCCTCCTTCGAGCCGACGCTCGACTACGTGGTCGTCAAGGTCCCGCGCTTCGCCTTCGAGAAGTTCCCGTCCGCCGACGCCACGCTGACCACGACCATGAAGTCGGTCGGCGAGGCCATGGCGCTGGGCCGCAACTTCCCCGAGGCGCTCAACAAGGCGCTGCGCTCGCTGGAGAAGAAGGGCTCGCAGTTCGACTTCGCCCGCGACGTCAGCGAGCTCGGCGAGACGGCGGAGCTGCTGGCCAAGGCCGCGATCCCGACCGACGGCCGGATCAACACCGTCATGGACGCGATCCGCGCCGGGGCCACCCCGGAGGAGGTCTTCGAGTACACGAAGATCGACCCGTGGTTCGTCGACCAGCTCTTCCTGATCCACGAGATCGCCGAGGAGCTGGCCGAGGCCGCCGAGCTCGACCCGGAGCTGCTGCGTCACGCCAAGCGGCACGGCTTCTCCGACCACCAGATCGGTGAGATCCGCGGCCTGAACGCGGACGTGGTCCGCGAGGTCCGGCACGCGCTGGGCATCCGCCCGGTCTTCAAGACCGTCGACACCTGCGCCGCCGAGTTCGCCGCCAAGACCCCGTACTTCTACTCGTCCTACGACGAGGAGAGCGAGGTCGCGAGCCGCACCAAGCCCGCGGTGATCATCCTGGGCTCCGGCCCGAACCGCATCGGCCAGGGCATCGAGTTCGACTACTCCTGCGTCCACGCCTCCTTCGCGCTCAGCGACGCGGGCTACGAGACCGTGATGGTCAACTGCAACCCGGAGACCGTCTCGACGGACTACGACACCTCCGACCGCCTGTACTTCGAGCCGCTGACGCTCGAGGACGTGCTGGAGATCGTCCACGCCGAGCAGCAGGCCGGTCCGGTCGCGGGCGTGCTGGTGCAGCTGGGCGGGCAGACCCCGCTCGGCCTCGCCCAGGCGCTCAAGGACAACGGCGTTCCGGTCGTGGGCACTTCGCCCGAGGCGATCCACCTCGCCGAGGAGCGCGGCGCCTTCGGCCGGGTGCTGGCCGAGGCCGGCCTGCCCGCGCCCAAGCACGGCACGGCCTTCTCCTTCGACGAGGCCAAGGCCATCGCCGACGAGATCGGCTACCCGGTGCTGGCCCGCCCGTCCTACGTGCTGGGCGGCCGTGGCATGGAGATCGTCTACGACGAGGCCTCGCTCGCGGACTACCTCAAGCGCCACGCCGGTCTGATCTCCGAGCACCCGGTGCTGATCGACCGCTTCCTCGACGACGCGATCGAGATCGACGTCGACGCCCTCTACGACGGCGAGGAGCTCTACCTCGGCGGCGTGATGGAGCACATCGAGGAGGCCGGGATCCACTCCGGCGACAGCGCCTGCGCCTTGCCGCCGATCACGCTGGGCGGGCACGACATCAAGCGCCTGCGCGCCGCGACCGAGGGCATCGCCCGCGGCGTGGGCGTCCGCGGCCTGATCAACATCCAGTTCGCCATGGCCGGGGACATCCTCTACGTCCTGGAGGCCAACCCGCGCGCCTCGCGCACCGTCCCGTTCACCTCCAAGGCGACGGCGGTGCCGCTGGCCAAGGCGGCGGCGCGGATCTCGCTCGGCACCTCCATCGCCGACCTGCGCGCCGAGGGCCTGCTGCCGAAGGAGGGCGACGGCGGCACGCTGCCGCTGGACGCCCCGGTCGCGGTCAAGGAGGCCGTGATGCCGTGGAGCCGCTTCCGCGACATCCACGGTCGCGGCGTCGACACGGTGCTGGGCCCGGAGATGCGCTCGACCGGTGAGGTCATGGGCATCGACTCCGTCTTCGGCACCGCGTACGCGAAGTCGCAGGCGGGTGCGTACGGGGCGCTGCCGCTGCGCGGCCGGGTCTTCGTCTCGGTCGCCAACCGCGACAAGCGCAACCTGGTCTTCCCGGCGCGGGCGCTGGTCGGCCTCGGCTTCGAGATCCTGGCCACCAGCGGCACGGCGGAGGTGCTGCGCCGCAACGGCATCGACGCCACGGTCGTCCGCAAGCACAGCGAGGGCGAGGGCCCTGCGGGCGAGAAGACGATCGTCCAGATGATCCACGACGGGGAGATCGACCTGATCATCAACACCCCGTTCGGGACGGGCTCGCGCCTCGACGGCTACGAGATCCGGACGGCCGCGGTGTCGCGGTCCGTTCCGTGCCTCACCACCGTCCAGGCGATGGGCGCGGCGGTCCAGGGCATCGACGCGCTGCGGAGCGGCGATGTGGGCGTGCGGTCGCTGCAGGAGCACGCGGCGCAGCTGAACGCTTCGCGGTAGTGCAACTTCTGCGCGGGGGACTGTGCGGCTCGGCCGGTGGCTGGGCGCGCAGTTCCCCGCGCCCCTGGGTAGTTGCCACCCGATCCTTCTGCAAAAGGCCAAGGTCTCGTGTACAAGCTCTTCTTCAACCTCGTCTTCAAGCGGCTGGACCCGGAGAAGGCCCATCACCTGGCCTTTTTCTGGATCCGGCTGGCCTCGTCGATCCCGGGACTCCGGAACCTCGTTGCGGCCGTGCTCGCGCCGCGCGACCCGAAGCTGCGGACCAAGGCACTCGGGTTGGACCTGCCCGGTCCGTTCGGGCTGGCCGCCGGGTTCGACAAGAACGCCGTCGGGATCGACGGGCTGACCATGCTCGGGTTCGACTACGTCGAGATCGGCACCGTCACCGCGCAGGCCCAGCCCGGGAACCCGACCCCGCGCCTCTTCCGCCTCATCGAGGACCGGGCGCTGATCAACCGGATGGGCTTCAACAACGAGGGCTCCGCTGCCGTTGCGGCGCGCCTCGCCGCCCGGCCGAAGAGCGCGAAGGCCGTCGTCGGCGTCAACATCGGCAAGACCAAGGTCGTGCCGGAGGCCGAGGCCGTCGGCGACTACGTGACCAGCACCGAGCGGCTCGCGCGTCACGCCGACTACTTCGTCGTCAACGTCAGCTCCCCGAACACCCCCGGCCTGCGCAACCTGCAGGCCGTGGACCACCTGCGGCCGCTGCTGACGGCTGTCCGGGAGACGCTCGGCGCGACCGCCACCGCCCACGTCCCGCTGCTGGTCAAGATCGCACCGGACCTGGCGGACGCCGATGTCGATGCCGTCGCCGACCTCGCGCTCGAACTGAACCTCGACGGGATCATCGCCACCAACACCACCATCGGCCGGGACGGTCTGCGGACCGACGCCGCCAAGGTCGAGTCCATCGGCGCCGGTGGACTCTCCGGCGCGCCGCTCAAGGCGCGGTCCCTGGAGGTGCTGGAGCGGCTGTACGCACGCACCGAGGGCCGGATCACGCTGGTCGCCGTCGGCGGCATCGAGACCGCCGAGGACGCGTGGCAGCGGATCCTGGCCGGGGCGAGCCTGGTGCAGGGCTACTCGGCCTTCATCTACGAGGGCCCGTTCTGGTGCCGTCGGATCCACAAGGGACTCTCGGCCCGGCTTGCCGCCAGCCCCTATGCGACGCTGGGTGACGCGGTCGGCGCTGCTGTCCGCAGCTGACGTCCGTCCACAGGAGGAGCGAGCAGGCGCGATGGCACACCCGTTGCAACGACAGGCCGAGATCGTCGAACTGTCGCCGGTCGGTGCGTACCACCGGCTGGTGCTGCGGGCCGAGGGCATCGCGGAGCGCGTGCTGCCCGGCCACGTCGTCGCCGTCGCGGTCGGCGGGCCGGACTCGTCGACGCTGATGCGGCGCGCCTTCTTCGTCCACCGGGCCGACCCGGACGAGCAGACCCTGGAGATCGTCTTCTCCGAGCAGGGACGCGGCACGCGTGAGCTCGCCGACGTCCGGGTCGGCGGGACGCTCGACATCGTCGCGCCGCTCGGCAACGCCTTCCCCGTCCCCAACGGGCCGGTGTCGGCGCTGTTGGTGGCCGGTGGTCACGGCAGCGTGCCGCTGTTCGGGCTGGCGGACCTGATCCGGGAGCAGGGCGGCTCGGTCGGCTTCATCCTGGGCGCACCCGACGCGGGCCGGCTCTTCGGCGTCGACCGGGCCAAGGAGCTGACCCCGGACGTGCTGGTCACCACCGAGGACGGCTCCTACGGGATACGCGGTCACGTGACGCTGCCGCTGGCCGAGGCGATGAAGGCGATCGGCGCCGGTGTCGTCTACGCCTCCGGGCCGTTGCCCGTGCTCCGGGCCGTCTCGGAGACGGCCACGTCGCTGGACGTGCGCTGGTTCACCGCGGTCGAGGAGACCATGGCCTGCGGCGTCGGCATCTGCGGCGTGGGTACCTGTATGGCCTGCGTGCTACCGGTGGTTGGCGACGACGGGGTGAGCCGCTTCGCGCGGTCCTGCATCGAGGGGCCCTGCTTCGACGGGTCGCGGGTCCGCTGGGACGACATCGGGACCGTCCCGCCGGACGTCGAGGGCGCCGCGGCGATGGACCTCAGCGCGACGGGAGCCTACTGAGATGACCGACGCGACCACCTTTGTGGCACCGCTGGACGCCGGTTCGGTAGACATGACCGCGCCGTTCGGAGGCGGTGGCACGCTGCCCAATCCGGTGACCACCGCCTCCGGCTGTGCGGGCTACGGCCGGGAGCTCGCCAAGTTCCAGCCGCTCGCCGAGCTCGGCTCGATCACCACCAGGACGATCACGCCGCAGCCGCGCTCCGGCCGGGCCACCCCACGAATGGCCGAGACGCCCAGCGGCCTGCTCAACGGGATCGGGCTCCCGGGCGTGGGCATCGGGCACTTCGTCGAGAACGAGCTGTCCTGGCTGGCCGAGCGCGGCGCGCGGGTGGTCGTCTCGATCGCGGGGGAGCGGGTCGACGAGTTCGCCGAGTGCGCCCAGCAGTTGAGCAACAGCCCGGCCGTGGTCGGCTTGGAGGTCAACCTGGCCTGCCCAGACGCCGACAACCAGGGCCTGGCCTTCGCCGGAAACCCCGCCACCGCCCACGACGTGATCCAGGCCGTGCGCGAGGTCGCCGACCCGGCGTTGCCTGTCTACGCCAAGCTGTCGCCGGACGTCGCCTCGATCACCGACATCGCCAAGGCCTGCGTCCGGGCCGGGGCGGACGGACTGTCGATGATCAACACCCCGCTCGGCATGGTGATCGACACCGACACCCTGCGGCCGCGGCTGTCCACGACCACCGGGGGCCTTTCCGGCCCGGCGATCCGGCCCGTCGCGGTCCGCTGCGTCTACGAGGTCCACGCGGCGATGCGGGCCGGGGAGATCACCACCGTGCCGATCACGGGCATGGGCGGGATCCGCACCGGCCTGGACGCGCTGGAGTTCGTGCTGGCCGGGGCCTCGGGAGTGGCCGTCGGCACGGCCGTCTTCCACGACCCCGGCGCGCCGCTGCGCGTCCTCGCCGAACTGCGCGAGGCGCTCGCTGCCCGCGGCTTCGCCAAGCTGACCGACGCCGTCGGCCACGCGCACCCGTAGCACCCGTCCGTCCACCCACCCGCACCACCACACCACCCAGGGAGACCACGTGACCGCCCCCTTCGGCGCCCGGCTGCGCCAGGCCATGGACGACCGCGGACAGCTCTGCGTCGGCATCGACCCGCACGCCTCGCTGCTCAGCGCCTGGGGCCTGGGCGACGACATCGCCGGTCTGGAACGCTTCTCCCGCACCGTCGTCGAGGCGCTGGCCGACCGGGTCGCGGTGCTGAAGCCGCAGGCGGCCTTCTTCGAGCGGTTCGGCAGCAAGGGCGTCGCGGTGCTGGAGCAGTGCGTCGCCGACGCGCGTGCCGCCGGTGCGCTGGTCGTGATGGACGCCAAGCGTGGCGACATCGGCTCGACCATGGCCGCCTACGCCGAGGCGTTCCTGGCCGAGTCCAGCCCACTGTTCTCCGACGCGCTCACGGTCTCGCCCTACCTGGGCTTCGGGTCCCTGCGGCCCGCCGTGGAGCTGGCCCGCAAGAGCGGCTGCGGCCTCTTCGCGCTGGCGTTGACCTCCAATCCGGAGGGTGCGTCCGTGCAGCGTGCTGTCGGAGCCGAGGGGCGGACCGTCGCGCAGTCGATCCTGGCCCAGCTCGCGGCCGAGAACGCGGGAGCGCAGCCGCTCGGCTCCTTCGGCGCGGTGGTCGGCGCGACGCTGACCGACGTCGACGAGGCCGACCTGGCCATCAACGGCCCCCTGCTGGCCCCCGGCGTGGGTGCGCAGGGCGCCACCATGGCGGACATCCCGCGCGTCTTCGGCCGGTCGGCGCGCAACGTGGTGCCGAGCGTCTCGCGGGACGTGCTCAAGCACGGCCCGTCGGTCCAGGGCCTGCGCGACGCGGCCCAGCGGTTCGTGGACGAGGTCCGTACGGCCGTCGCCTGAAAGGCTTCTGTCGGAGCGTCGGATCGCTGTGTCCAATCACTCGGGGACCGGACGTTTGTCGGGTGAGCACCGCTGGAAAACAAGTATTCGGCAGTGGAACAGGCGGAAACGGCGGTAGATCGGCGACGGAGCGTATGTGCGCGACCACCCAATGGTGGCGAATCGCGTCGCGACAGCCGCAGGGCTCGTGAAGATGTCGTGAATGAGCGGTGAGGGCGCTGAACTGCGCGTTCGCCGCTCGTTCCGTTTTGTGGCGAAATTTCCGCCCGGTTTGGCGCAGAAGCGGTCCTGAGCAGGACTTTTCTGCTCTTTTCCCTGACGGAGGGCCGCAACAGGGGTAGTGTCCGGCCATAGGTCGTCGAGGAGTACTCGGAGCAAGCGCGGGTCTCGTTGCTCTCGCAGGTCAGAGCCGCTAGGTTCCTCGTCGGTCCTGCACAAGTCCTGTTCCATTCATTCGAAGTACTGAGGTGAACGGCGTGGCACTTCCGCCCCTTACCCCTGAGCAGCGCACGGCTGCGCTCGCCAAGGCAGCTGAGGCTCGCCGGGAGCGCGCCGAGATCAAGAACCGGCTCAAGCACAGCGGCGCCTCCCTGCACGAGGTCATCAAGGCGGGCCAGGAGAACGACGTCATCGGCAAGATGAAGGTCTCCGCCCTGCTCGAGTCGCTCCCCGGAGTCGGCAAGGTCCGGGCCAAGCAGATCATGGAGCGTCTCGGCATCTCCGAGTCGCGTCGCGTCCGCGGTCTGGGCACGAACCAGATCGCGTCGCTGGAGCGTGAGTTCGGCGGCGCCAACGCCTGAGGGCGCTTCCGTCTCACGCCCGTGCGCCGGTCCGTCGGGTCCGAGTGGTTCGAGAACCTCCTCGATTCCTGGATAATCGGTGCATGAGTGAACGTCCGCGGCTGACCGTGCTCTCCGGCCCCTCAGGGGTCGGCAAGAGCACGGTCGTCGCTCATATGCGCAAGGCACACCCGGAGGTCTGGCTCTCCGTCTCGGCCACCACCCGCAAGCCGCGGCCGGGAGAGAGGGACGGCGTCCAGTACCACTTCGTGGACGACGACCAGTTCGACAAGCTGGTCGCCAACGGCGAGCTGCTGGAATGGGCCGTCTTCGCGGGCAACCGCTACGGTACGCCGCGCCAGGAGGTCCTTCGTCGGCTGGGGTCGGGTGAGCCCGTGCTGCTCGAGATCGACCTGCAGGGCGCCCGCCAGGTGCGGGAGTCCATGCCGGAGGCGCAGCTGGTCTTCCTTGCGCCGCCGTCCTGGGACGAGTTGGTCCGCCGGCTGACCGGCCGCGGTACGGAGGCGCCCGAGGTGGTCGAGCAGCGTCTTGCCGCGGCCCGGGTGGAGCTCGCCGCCGGGAGCGAGTTCGACACGACCCTTGTCAACACCTCCGTCGAGGATGTAGCGGCCGAGCTGCTAGCCTTGATGCGCGTAGTCTGATTTTTTGAGACTCTCCTTTTCTTTTCGCTCGGAAGGTTCCCGCGTGTCCTCTTCGATGACAGCGCCCGAAGGCATCATCAACCCGCCGATCGATGAGCTGCTCGAGGCCACCGACTCCAAGTACAGCCTGGTGATCTACGCGGCCAAGCGCGCCCGTCAGATCAACGCCTACTACTCGCAGCTCGGCGAGGGCCTGCTGGAGTACGTCGGCCCGCTCGTCGACACCCACGTGCACGAGAAGCCGCTGTCGATCGCGCTGCGCGAGATCAACGCCGGTATGCTCACCGCCGAGGCCGTCGAGGCGCCGCAGTAGTCGGAGCCTGGCCCATGGGCTTGGAACGCCGCGGAACGTCGGATCAACCCGATGTTCCGCGGCGTTTTTCTGTGCTGTGATGGCGGTTCTGGAAGTCGTTGATCGGAGTGGGTTCGGGGTGTCCGGTAAGAACGTGGTCCTCGGGGTCAGCGGCGGGATCGCCGCCTACAAGGCGTGCGAGCTGCTGCGGCGCTTCACCGAGTCGGGGCACTCGGTGCGGGTGGTGCCGACCGCCTCGGCGCTGCACTTCGTCGGGGAGGCGACCTGGTCCGCCCTCTCCGGTCAGCCCGCCTCCACCGAGGTGTGGGAGAGCGTCCACGAGGTCCCGCACGTGCGGATCGGCCAGCACGCCGACCTGCTCGTGGTCGCCCCCGCCACCGCCGACATGCTGGCCAAGGCCGCTCACGGCATCGCCGACGACCTGCTGACCAACACCCTGCTCACGGCCCGCTGTCCGGTGGTCTTCGCGCCCGCGATGCACACCGAGATGTGGGAGCACCCCGCCACCCAGGAGAACGTGGCCACGCTGCGCCGACGCGGCGCCGTGGTGATCGAGCCCGCTGTCGGCCGTCTCACCGGCGTCGACACCGGCAAGGGCCGCTTCCCGGACCCGGAGGCGATCTTCGAGCTCTGTCAGCGGGTGCTGGCCCGTGGTGCGGACGCGGTGCGGCCCGACCTGGCGGACCGTCATGTCGTGGTCTCCGCCGGGGGGACCCGTGAGCCGCTGGACCCGGTCCGGTTCCTCGGCAACATCTCCTCCGGCCGCCAGGGCTATGCCATCGCCGCGGTCGCCGCCGCGCGCGGGGCCAAGGTGACGCTGGTCGCCGCCAACACCGAGCTGACCGACCCGGCCGGCGTCGACGTCGTCCGCGTCGGCACGGCGCTGGAGCTGCGGCAGGCGGTGCTGACCGCCGCCGCGACGGCGGACGCGGTGGTGATGGCCGCGGCGGTCGCCGACTTCCGCCCGGCCGAGTTCGTCGCCCAGAAGATCAAGAAGGTGGAGGGCGTCGAGCCGGCCCCCGTCGCTCTGGTCCGCAATCCGGACGTGCTGGCCGAGCTCTCCGCCGAGCGGGTCCGGCCGGGCCAGATCGTCGTCGGCTTCGCCGCCGAGACCAACGACGCGCTCGACCACGGCCGCGCCAAGCTCGCCCGCAAGGGCTGCGACCTGCTGGTGGTCAACGAGGTGGGCGAGGACCGCGCGTTCGGCAGCGCCAACAACGAGGCCGTGGTGCTGGGCGCGGACGGCTCGGAGACGCCGGTGCCGTACGGCCCCAAGACAGCGCTGGCGGACACGCTGTGGGATCTCGTCGCCGCCCGCTTCGCTTGAGTTCCGCCCGAGCTTCGCAGGTCTTTCGAGGGCGAACCGTCCGCTTGTCGTACGGTTTCGGGTATCCGAGTGTCCGCGTGTGATCCAGAAAATGAGATCGGTTGGACCCAAGGTGCGCTCAGTTCGTTACACTCCGGACAGTAGTCTCCAAGTCTTTCCGGACCGCCCGGGCAATTCGGCCCGAGCGGTTTAGTCAGCAGCCGCTGCAACCCAGGGAGCGCTGTGTCTCGCCGCCTGTTCACCTCCGAGTCCGTGACCGAAGGTCACCCGGACAAGATCGCTGACCAGATCAGCGACACCATCCTCGACGCCCTGCTCAAGGACGACCCCACCTCGCGGGTCGCTGTCGAGACGCTGATCACCACCGGCCAGGTCCATGTCGCGGGGGAGGTGACCACCGCGGCTTACGCCCCGATCGCACAGCTGGTGCGCGACAAGATCCTGGAGATCGGCTACGACTCCTCGAAGAAGGGCTTCGACGGAGCCTCCTGTGGTGTCTCCGTCTCCATCGGCGCCCAGTCGCCGGACATCGCCCAGGGTGTCGACACCGCCTACGAGAACCGGGTCGAGGGCGACGAGGACGAGCTCGACAAGCAGGGCGCCGGCGACCAGGGCCTGATGTTCGGCTACGCGTGCGACGACACGCCCGAGCTGATGCCGCTGCCGATCTACCTGGCCCACCGCCTGTCGGCCCGCCTGTCCGAGGTGCGCAAGAACGGGACCATCCCGTACCTGCGCCCGGACGGCAAGACCCAGGTCACCATCGAGTACGACGGCGACAAGGCGGTCCGCCTCGACACCGTGGTCGTCTCCTCGCAGCACGCGTCGGACATCGACCTGGAGTCGCTGCTGACCCCGGACATCCGCGAGTTCGTCGTGGAGCCGGAGCTCAAGGCGCTGGCCGAGCGCGGCATCGGGCTGTCCACCGACGGCTACCGGCTGCTGGTCAACCCGACCGGTCGCTTCGAGATCGGCGGCCCGATGGGTGACGCCGGTCTGACCGGCCGCAAGATCATCATCGACACCTACGGCGGCATGGCCCGCCACGGCGGCGGCGCCTTCTCCGGCAAGGACCCGTCCAAGGTCGACCGCTCCGCCGCGTACGCGATGCGCTGGGTGGCCAAGAACATCGTCGCGGCCGGTCTGGCCACGCGCGCCGAGGTCCAGGTCGCCTACGCGATCGGCAAGGCCGAGCCGGTCGGTCTCTTCGTGGAGACCTTCGGCACCGAGACCGTCCCGGTGCTGAAGATCCAGGAGGCCGTCACCAAGGTCTTCGACCTGCGTCCGGCCGCGATCATCCGCGACCTGGACCTGCTCCGCCCGATCTACTCCCAGACCGCCGCCTACGGCCACTTCGGCCGCGAGCTGCCGGACTTCACCTGGGAGCGCACCGACCGAGTCGAGGCGCTGCAGAAGGCCGTGGCCGAGTAACACCTGGTCAAAAGGGAGAGGGTGCGGGGCGTCAGCCCCGCACCCTCTCCCTTTTGGCGCTCAGACCCGGGCGAAGACCCGGCCGGCCAGGTCGATCGTGGTGACGTTGCCGTCGGCGTCGCGGGTGAAGCATCCCCGCTGACCCTTGAGGCCGCCGCCGGTGACGATGTACTCGTCGCCGTCGCCCGGAAGCAGGCCCATCGACTCCGGCGGGTAGTCCGCGGGCGCCTCGCCGCCGAGCGCGGCGCGGAGCTCCGGCTTGATGGCCGCCGCCAGCGTCATGCCCTGGTCGTCGGAGTCAACGGTCACTGTCATCGCGTCGCTGTCGTAGCGGCCCACCAGTTCGGCGGCGCGGGCCGGGTCGTGGGGGAGCGGCTCGGCGTCGCGGTCGACCAGGCCGAGGTGGTGTTCCAGGGTCCAGCGCAGGATCTCCTGGTTGGCGTTCATGCCGTCCGTCGCGTTCGCCAGCGAGACCACCGCGAAGTCGCGCTCCGGGACGATCAGCAGCTCGGCCATCTGGCCACTGGCCGACCCGCCGTGCCCGAAGGCCCGCACGCCGCCCACCTCGCGCAGGAACCAGCAGATGCCGAACGCGTCGCCGAGGGAGCTGGCCTTCAGCTCGACGGTCGGCTGCTGCATCCGCCGCAGGCTCTCCGGGCTGAGGATCCGCTCGCCGCTCTCGGTGCGGCCGTCGCCCAGGTGGAAGCGCGACCAGCGGAGCAGGTCGGCCACCGTGGTGAGCAGGCCGCCGCCGGGGTTGTTGTAGCGGGGGCCCTTCCACATGCGGGACACCGCGACCCGGCCGTCCGCGTCCGGTTCGTGGCCGACGACGAAGCGTCGGGTGATCACGCTGCCGATCAGGAAGAAGCTCTCGGACATGCCCACGGGTTCCAGGACCAGTTCGGTGACGGCCTGCTCGTAGGTCCGGCCGGTGACGCACTCGATGACGCGGCCGAGCAGGTTGTAGCCCCCCTGGCTGTAGGAGGCACGCGCGCCCGGCTCGGAGACCATCGGCAGCTCGGCCAGCCGGGCCACGAAGGCGGCCAGCGCGTCGTCACCCTCGCCGGTGTCGGTGACCAGGTTCCAGTCCAGGCCGGAGGTGTGGTTGAGCAGGTGCATCACGGTGATCCGTGCGGTCGCCGCCTCGTCCGCCAGGGCGAGCTCGGGGACGTAGGAGCGGACCGGGGCCTCCAGGTCGACCCGGCCCTGCTCCGCGAGGCGCATCAGCGCGGTAGCCGTGACGCTCTTGGAGATGGAGGCGATCTGGAAGAGGGTGTGGCCGTCGACGGGGAGCGGGTTCTCCAGGCTGGTCACGCCGTGGCAGGCGTGGATCTCCCGACCGTCCGCCCAGACGCCGACGGCGAGGCCCGGAACGGCGAACTTCTCGGCCGTCTCCTCGACGAATGCGGTCAACTGCTGCTCGCTCATGGTGATCCGCCCTTTGCGGTCGTCGGTGGTGCCCCGTGGGACGTGCTCGTGCTCGGGACTTGCACTGTGTTCAAGTTGGACACTACGCCGCTCTTGAACGCTGTGCAACTGGTTTCTTGAACATTGTGCAAGTAGCATGGGCCCATGCCCCGCGACACACTGACCCGCGATCAGATCGTCCTGGCCGCCGTCGAACTGCTCGACGCCGAGGGACTGGAGGGTCTCAACATGCGCGCCCTCGGTGCGCGGCTCGGATCCGCCGCGACCGCCGTGTACTGGCACGTCGGCAGCAAGGAGAACCTGATCGCCCTCGCCGGCGACCACGTCTGGCACGAGATCGCGCTGCCCGACGTCGAAGCCGTCGGCTGGCGCGGGGCGGCGGAGGAGATGGCGACCGGGCTGCACACCATGCTGGCCCGGCACGGCTGGATGGTGCAGGCCTTCGGGGCGCAGCCGATGTTCGGTCCGGGCAAGGCGCGCCACGACGACCACAACCTGGGCATCTACGAGGCGGCCGGGTTCACCGGCGCCGAGGTCGACCAGGCCGCCGCGTCCGTCTTCACCTACGTGCTCGGCAATGCCCTCGGGCTCGCCGCCACCGCGTCGCTCGCCCGCAGGCTGGCCCAGGCGGGGGACGGCGAGGCGCGGATGGCCGAGGCGATGAAGGACGCGGAGGAGGTCGCCGCCCGGTTCCCGAGGTTGCGCGCCCGTCTCGGTACGTCGTCGGCCGACTACGGATCGGGGCCGGATGACGCCTTCGCCTTCGGTCTGAGCGCCCTGCTCGACGGGCTGGAAGGCCGGATTTCGGCAGACGGAGCGTAGTCCGGCGCTGACAGTGCGCAAGTCGGAGGGTGAGCCCCGCCACACGCTGTAGGGGCGGTACTACCGGCGATAGGAGAGCGTATGGGCCGATTGCTGCACTGGCATCACGAAATGTCCGATTTGCAACGATCGTGCGTCGTAGTGAGGGGGGTTGCCCACCCCTCGGCGGTCCCTGCACAGTGGTGGACGTCGGGCCGCGCCGGACGGGTACAGCCCCCGGGAACGTCGGCCCCGACCGCCTCGCAGAACCGTGACTGTGGCACTTCCTTGCCTGGTGCGGAACGCGAGGGACCTACCCCCTAGCAAGGAGATTTGCTTCAGTATGGCTATCCGCATCCCGTCGCTGCGTACCCTGTCCGTCTCCCTCGCCGGCACCGCCGCCCTCGCCTCCGTCGCCGTCATCGGCGCCTCCGGCATGGCCTCCGCTGCCGCTCCGACCGACGCCCAGTCCGTCGCAGCCTCGATCGTGCCCGCGGACCAGCTCGCTTCCTTCGACGCGATCATCTCCCACGAGAGTGGCTGGAACGTGAACGCGACCAACGCCTCCTCCGGTGCCTACGGCCTGGGCCAGGCCCTGCCGGCCTCCAAGATGGCCTCCGCCGGCGCCGACTGGCAGACCAACCCGGCGACCCAGATCAAGTGGGCGCTGAGCTACATGAACTCCACCTACGGCAGCCCGAACGCCGCGTGGTCCTTCTGGCAGGCCCACAACTGGTACTGATCGGCCCTGACCGACAGTTCCACCTGGGGGACTCACTCCTCCTCGGCGCAGATGGCGGAGACGAACTCCGCGACACGCGCCTGCGGCAGATGCCGCGCCACGTCCGCCTCGCTGATCATGCCGATCAGTCGGTGCTCCGGGTGATTGATCACCGGAAGCCTGCGGACCCGGTGCTGCTCCATCACTCGTAGCACCTGCTCGATGTCGTCGCTGCCCTCGATGGTCAGCGGGCGACCCCGGGCCAGCTCCCCGGCCGTGGTGACGGCCGGGTCGAGACCGACCGCGATGCACCTCACGACGATGTCGCGGTCGGTGATGATGCCCATGAGACGGTCGTTGTCGCCGCAGATGGGCAGCGCGCCCACCCCACGGTCCCGCATGAGTTTGGCCGCCACGGCGAGCGACTCGTGCTCGGTGACGCACTGGGCGCCCGGATGCATGATCTGTTCTGCTGTGGTCATGATGCGGCCTCCTGTGTCGCGTGGCCTGCAGCACTTCCCCCTCGCTTCTCATCGTAGGCTGACTACGCTCGGCCGGGTGATCACTCGTAGGCCTGTCATCCGGACCGAACGTCTGCAGCTGTTCCGCCCGACAGCGGACGACCTGGCGGTCGCCGTCGCGGTCCACTCCGCCCCGGAGACCAACCGCCACAACCCCCACGGCCCCACGCCGCCGGACGCCTGCGAGCGCTGGCTGCACGCGTGGATCGAGGAGTGGGACCGGCTGGGAGTCGGCTACTTCTCGGTCGGCCTCGACGACGAGATCGTCGGCTTCGCCGGGGTGAAGTTCGCGCCGATCCGGATCGCCGGACGCGACGAGTTCACCGCCTTCAACCTCTACTACCGCTTCCGGCCCGCTGCGTGGGGACGCGGCTTCGCCGCTGAGGCGGCGGGCGCGGCGCTGGAGTATGCCCGCCCGCTCCATCCGGATGTGCCCGTGTACGCGCTGATCCGGGACGACAACACGCCGTCGCTGCGCCTGGCCGCGCGCCTCGGCCTCCAGGCCACCGGAGAGGTGGACTCCGTCGGGCGCGGTGTCCACCTCTTGGGCTTCTCCGGTGCAGATGTTGATGTGTGATGGTAGGTCAGTATTTGGCTGACGGATGATCAGGAGCCCCGGCGGCGTGCTGCCGGGGCTCCTTTGCGTCCGGGGTGGATCGAAGGTCTGAATGATGGTTCACTTCTTTCATGGCCTACCGCGAGACCCCTGCCGTGCGACGTCGACTCGACGCCGCACGCGACCGGCTGGTCGCGAAGGCCACGGACGTCGTGGCCGAGGTGGGCTGGGCCGGGGCGTCGGTGACGGTGGTGGCCGCTGCCGCCGGGATGTCGGCTGGCTCCGTCTACCAGCACTTCGCGTCCAAGGCGGCGCTCGCCGTCGAGGTCTTCCGGCGCGCCTCCGGGCGTGAGGTCGAGGTGCTCGGCGAGGTCCTGCGGCAAGGCAGCGGGGACCCGGTCGAACGGCTCGCGCACGGAGTCGAGGTGTTCGCGCGGCGCGCGCTGGAGCGTCGCGGGCTCGCGTACGCGCTGCTGGCCGCGCCCGCCGACCCGGCCGTCGGCGCGGAGCGGCTGGAGTACCGCCGCCGCTACCGGGCGCTCTTCGCGGAGGTGGTCCGCGAGGGCGTCGCCATCGGACTGCTGCCGGAGCAGGACCCCGAGATCACCGCAGCCGCGCTCACCGGCGCGATCGGCGAGATCCTGGTCGATCCGCTTGTCGAACCGACGGACGCCGCCGAGCGCCTGGTCGCCGAACTGCGTGCCCTGTCGCTGCGCTGCGCGGGCGCAGCCGCCCGTCCCGCCCATCGACACCCATCGACGATGACCGACCCTGACCGACGGAGGACCCGATGAGCACCGCCGCTGACCTGCCGCTGCGCAGCGAGCCGAGCGCACGTACGCACGAGGTGACCAACCAGGTCCCGCCGCTGGTAGGCCATGACGTCGCCGCGGACCCGGTGCTGATCGAGGGCCTGCACCGGGAGGGCGCCGGCTGGTACGAAGAGGACCTGCACCGCGTCGGGCGGCTGGCCGGCAGCGAGGAGGTCCAGCACTGGGCCGACCAGGCCAACCGCCACGAGCCCGAGCTGCGCACCCACGACCGCTACGGAAACCGCATCGACGAGGTTGAGTTCCACCCCGCCTACCACCAGTTGATGGACGTCGCCGTGCGCGAGGGCATGGCGGGCGCACCCTGGGTGGAAGCCCGTCCGGGCGTCCATGTCGCGCGCGCCGCAGCCTTCATGACCTGGAGCACCGCCGAGGCCGGGCACGGCTGCCCGATCTCGATGACTTACGCCGTCGTCCCCGCGCTCCGCGCGCAGCCCGAACTCGCGGCGCAGTACGAACCGTTGCTGGCCAGTCGGGTCTACGACCCCGGGCTGCGCGCGCCGCTCGGCAAGCGCGGGCTGCTGGCCGGGATGGGGATGACCGAGAAGCAGGGCGGGACCGACGTCCGCGCCAACACCACCACGGCCGTCGAGCGTCCGGACGGCACCTGGCGGCTGCGCGGCCACAAGTGGTTCACCAGCGCGCCGATGAACGACGTGTTCCTGGTGCTGGCGCAGGCGCCCGGCGGGCTCTCCTGCTTCCTGGTGCCGCGCGTGCTCCCGGACGGCAGCCGTAACACCTTCCGGATCCAGCGGCTCAAGGACAAGCTCGGCAACCGCTCCAACGCCAGCAGCGAGCCGGAGTTCGACGACACCGTCGCCTGGCTGGTCGGGGCGCAGGGGCAGGGCGTGCGGACCATCATCGACATGGTCACCATGACCCGGCTGGACTGCATCCTCGGCTCCGCCTCCGGCACCCGCGCCGCGTTGGCCCAGGCGGCCCACCACGTCCGGCACCGCTCGGTCTTCGGCGCCAGGCTGATCGACCAGGCGCTGATGCGCAACGTCATCGCCGACCTCGCGCTGGAGTCCGAGGCCGCCACCACGCTCGCGCTGCGCGTCGCGGGTGCGGCCGACCGGGCCCAGCGCGGCGACGCGGGGGAGCGGGCCTTCCTGCGGCTCGCCACCGCCGTCGGCAAGTTCTGGGTCTGCAAGCGCCAGCCCGCGGCCGTGGTGGAGGCGCTGGAATGCCTGGGAGGCAACGGTTATGACGAGGCGTCAGAGATGCCCCGGCTCTACCGCGAGGCCCCGCTCAACGGGATCTGGGAGGGGTCCGGCAACGTCCAGGCGCTCGACGTGCTCCGCGCCCTGGCCCGCGAGCCGGAGTCGCTGCACGCCTTCGCCGCCGAGATCGAGGCGGCCAAGGGCGCCGACGCCCGCCTCGACGCGTCCTGGGACGCCGTCCGCGCGGAGCTCGCCGACCCGGAGCAGGCCGAACTGCGCGCCCGCCGCCTGGTGGAGCGACTGGCGTTGACGCTCCAGGCCTCGCTGCTGGTCCGGCACGCGCCCGCGGCGGTCGCCGACGCCTTCTGCGCCTCGCGCCTGGGCGCGGACCGGTCGTTGGTGTTCGGCGCACTGCCCACCGGGGTGGACCTCGCCGCCGTCATCGGGCGGACGCCGGTCGGCCTGGCCGGGTAGGTTCCCTCCCAAGGTGACGCCTGTTCCCGGAGGTCCGATGCCCGCGCCCGCCCGACTCGTCCCGCTGCTCGACCAGTTCGACTTCGCCTGCACCCGCTTGGTGCAGCGGCTGGCCGGACCGTTCTTCGACAGCGGGAACGGGACGGATCTGGAGCTCGCGCCGATGACCGACGCCGAGTACCTCTGGGAGCCGTTTCCCGGCTGCTGGTCCGTGCGCCGCCACGCCGACGGGCCGGGCAGCCGCGCGGATCTGCTGATCGGCGCGGGCGAGTGGGGACGCGACGGCGCGCCGCAGCATCCCACCCCGCCGCCGTTCACCACGATCGCGTGGCGGCTCAGCCACCTCTCCGAGCTGCTGACACTGCGGGCCGACCACACCGCCGGCGACCACAAGCTGAGCCGGGACGACTTCACCACCCCCGGCGACGCGGTCGGTGCCGTCGCGGCGTTCCAGGCGGCGGCCGGGGCCTGGCGCTCGGCGCTGCGCTCGGTCGAGGACGACGCGGTCCTCGACACGGTCGGCGTGAGTACCTACCCGTACGGCAGCGACCCCGAGGACCCCTTCGTCGAGACGGTCTGGTGGGCCAACCAGGAGGTGCTCCACCACAGCGCCGAGATCGCGCTGCTCCGCGACCTGTACCGGGAGACGGGACCAGGTAGCGGCATCTGACAGGCTGTGGGCCCGTGACCACCTGGAACAGGACCCTGGACGCGGCCGGGGTGCACGATGCCGTTCTCCGCTCCGACTACGCGGCGCAGCGCCGGGTGGTCGCCCGGTACCGGCCCGAGGCGTATCTCGCGGTTCGGCTGCTCGTGCCCGCCGCGCTGGTACCGCATGTCGTCGCCGCGACCGCGTTCATGCACCGCAACGACGACGTGCTCGACTCGGAGGACGGGACGGCCGACCGGGACGTCCGCCGCGCGGAGTACGGGAGGTTCGCCGCGTCCGTGCGGGACGCGCTCGCAGGCGGCACTCCCGCCGGACCGGAGGCACCCCTGCTGCGCGCGCTCGCGCACAGCGCGTCCGCCCGGCCCGAACTACGCGAGGCCGTCGAGGAGTTGCTGGAGACCGCACTCGCCGACCTGGACTTCGTGGGCTTCACCACCGAGGCCGACTACCAGAGTTACCTCGACGCCTACGCGCTGCCCGCGCTGATGGTCGTCGCCTGCCTGTTGGGCCCTGTCGGTGCCCAGCCCGACGAGCGGTTCCGTGCCGCCTGCCGCACCTTCATCGACGGCGGCCAGCGGCTCGACTTCGTCAACGACCTCGCCGAGGACCTGGCCGCGGGCCGGTTGACCGTTCCGACCGAGACGCTCGACGCCTTCGGCGTCACGCGCGCGGACCTGGTCGGGGAAGAGTCCTCCGGGACGGCGGCGCTGATCCGGCACCTGCTGGACCAGGCCCGGACGACGTTGGTGCAGGGGCGCGCCTTGGTCGCGCTGGTCCCGCCCGAGAACCGGCCGATGACCCGGGCGCTGATCGGGCTGGAGGAGCTCACCGCGGCCGCCGCCGCCCGCAAGGGGCCTGCGCTGCTTCAGGGTTCGGCCCGGCCGTCCGTGCCCTCGGCGCTGGCGCTGTTGCTGCGTGAGTACCGCGAGGCCAGGCGGGTCCGCAGGGGGCGGTCGGGCACACGGTAGGTTGTCCGACCGTGCGCGTCGCGGGGAGCGGTCACGCGCACGGAACGGAACACGAACCGGGGGACGAGTGATGGCACGGAAGCAGCCTGCGCAGAAGACGCGGAGAAGCGGGCAGCCCGAGCGTCGCGGGCTGGAATGGGACGGTCCCGTTCGTGTGCGGAGCAGGATGGCGACTCGGCCCGCCCGGCGTGAAGGGATCAGCTGCGCCGGAGTCATCGCGTTCTTCGCCCTGCTGGGACTGACGATCGGAGCCTGCGTCGGCGTGGTGACGGCCGCCGAGGGAATCGGCACGCAGCTCGGCCTGCGTGAGAGTACGGTGCTGCGGATGACCGTCCTGGACTGCGTGGACGTCCCGAGCGGCAAGTCGACGGTCACCAACTGCGAGGGCTCGGGCGATCCGGGCCGGAGCGGTGTCACGTCCGGCCTGTGGAAGATCGACGACGCGGACGCCCACTACGGCTTCGGCACGCGCCTCAACGTCCGGTGCACCCCTGGGGGTGACTGCACGGCGGTCGGCATGGGTGGCCTCGCCGAGGACCTGGCCGGGCTCGCCGCGGCCCTCTTCTTCGCGTCGATGGGGTTGTTCAGCTTCGTGATGGTGACCGGGAACATGTTCTTCCCCCGGCGGCTGGAGCGGATCCGCCTGCGGCCGTCGCGGCTCGGGCGTCGCATCACGCTGGGCTGGTTCGGCGCGCTCGGGCTGCTGTTCGTGACGGCGGTCGTCCTGGGTGTGCTGAGCTGACCGGCGCGCGTACCGTGGAGATGTTCCCGGGGGGTACGCCACCTTGGCGCCACGGAAGGCGGCCCGCGATGAGCCTGCTTCACCGACACAAGACGACAGCCGTCAAGCCCCGCGTCGACGACATGGTCGACTCCGAGGGCGGCGGCTTCCACCACGCGGCACGGCAACCGATGGTTGACGTGGCGCCCTACGCCAGCGACGGGCGCTACCGGCTGGTCCGGCTGGGCGACCACACCGAACCGCTGGCCCGCGAGGAGTTCGTCCCGCGGATCCAGCAGCTCTACCCGCAGCTCGACCTCGACGACGCCGAGATGGTCCACTGGGCCGACCGGCCCTGGGAGTGGCCGACCTGGCACCCCGGCGAGGCCTGACGCCCCTGGCGAGGCCGGCCGCCCTGGCCGGCCGCAGTCGGCCGCCGCCGGTCGCACCGGTGGCCCGGTTCACCCGTGCGGACCTGAGCGCACACTCGGCCCGGAGACGACGCACGTCTCCGGGCCGTGGTGCTGGGTGGCGCTGCGTGGCGCCGCGACGCGCTCCAGGACGCCGCGGGTGGAAAGCCGGTGGTCGCCCGCCGTGATCCCGTCCGCGCGATCTTGTCCACGCGATCTTCTCGGAACGGGTTTCCTTGGGCCGCCTCCTGTGATTCCCTGTGTTCTTCCGCGCTGGTGCGACGTTTGTTCGCACTGGTGCCCGCCGGTTTCGTGCTACCCCGATCGGCGGGCGCTCCGCGAGCGGCGTGCGGGGAAGGTGGGAAGATTGGGGAGCGGGAGCGATCATCCTTCGGGCTCCGGGCGGTTATCTGACCATGGGATCAGACGAGCAGGGCAGCGGCCCCGGTGCACGCCGTGCGGCGGCGGGCGGGCAGCCGCGTCCGGGTGGACTGCTGACCATCCCCATCGCCACCGCGCTGATCGAGGACGACGGCCGGATCCTGCATTGGAGCGCCGACGCCGAGCTGCTGCTCGGCTACAGCGCGGTCGAGGCGGTGGGACGCTATGCCGCCGACCTGCTGACCACGCCGGAGAACCGTCCCGAAGTGGTGCAGCTCTTCGAGTCGATAGTCGCCGGACGGAGCTGGTCCGGCGTCTTCCCGGTCCGGCACCGGGACGGGCATCTGGTCAACCTGGAGTTCCGCACCCACCCGCTGACCGGCCCGAACGGGCACCCGCTGGTCCTCGCCGTCGCCTCCGACGTGCGCTCGCTGCGCCGGCTCCAGTCGAACCTGGCCGTGCTGGACAGCTTCTTCACCCAGTCGCCGGTCGGCATGGCCGTCTACGACGACCAGATGCGCTTCGTCCGGCTCAACCACGCGCTGGCCGAGATCAACGGCCTGACCATCGAGCAGCACCTGGGCCGCACCGTCTCCGAGATACTGCCCGGCCTGAACGGCGAGGAGATCGAGGCGGTGATGCGCGGCGTGCTGACCAGCGGTGAACCCGTCGTCGACGCGCGCTCGCACGGCATCACCCCCAGTGATCCCGAGCAGGAACACGCCTGGTCGGCCGCGTACTTCCGGCTGGAGGAGCCGACCTCGGGCCGGGTGCTCGGGGTCAGTTCGACCATCGTCGACGTCACCGAGCGGTACCTCGCGGAGTCGCGCGCGGCGCGGGCGCGTGAGCGGCTGCAGATCCTCTTCGACGCCAACTCCCGGATCGGCACCACGCTCGACCTGGTGCGCACGGCCCGCGAGCTGGTCGACGCGATGGTGCCCAAGGTCGCCGACCTGGCCGCCGTCTTCGTCCTGGAGCGGCTGGTCTCCGGCGAGCCCGAGGCGGGCGAGGACGGCCACGAGCACGGCGGCGCCGGACGGGCCCACCCGCACGTCCACCTCCACGGCCACGGCGCCGACGCCGACGGGGACGACGCGGGAGGCGGACGGGGCGACGTGACGCCACCGATCGACCGCGTGCGCAGGCTGGCCGTGGCCTCCACGGAGACCGGACCGGCCGGAACAGCGGGCACAGCCGACATCGCCGTCTTCGACATCCCGCCCGACTCCGCCTACGCCGTCGCGATGACCACCGGACGGACCGTCACCCTGTCGCCCGACCAGCCGGGCAGCCTGCTGGCGACCCTGCTCGGCGTGAACGGGCGGAACGGGCGGAACAGCCGGAACGGCCCGAGCGGGGTCGGTCCGGTCTACGGGGGTTCAGGCGCCGCTGAGCCGACCGTTGAGCAGACGGTCCGTCAGTTCGCCCAGTACACCCCGCCGCAGAGCGATCCGGGGTCGGCCGCGCAGGACGGGAACGAACCGGGGCCGGTCCGGATCACGCCGCTGGTGGCCCGTGGCTCGGTACTCGGCATGGTCGTCTACCTGCGCCGTCCGGGTCGCGAGGCGTTCGAGAGCGAGGACGTGACCCTCGGCGACGAGCTCGCCTCCCGCGCCGCCGTCGCCATCGACAACGCCCGGCTCTACCTGCGCGAGCACCAGACTCTGCTGGAGCGGCAGCAGACCCTTGCCCAGGCCAACGCCGCCCGCGAGCGGTTGGCCCTGGTCAACGAGGCCTCCACGCGCATCGGCACCACCCTCGACCTGCAACGGACCGCCCTGGAGCTGGGCGAGGTCGGCACCCAGGGCCTGGCCGACGCGGTCGTCGTCGAGGTGCTGGAGGATCTGGTCAACGACACCGGTGAGACCGCCGGGCCCCGCGGACCCGCGGACCGTTCCGCGCTGCTGCGCCGCCTGGCCTTCCATACCCGACCGGGCGCAGGCATGAGCCCGGTCGCCCCCGTCGGCGACGTGCACCGGTTCCACCCCGCCACCCCCTACGCCTGGTGCCTGGCCCACCGGCGTCCGGTACTGGTGCCGCAGGTGGACGAGCAGGCGCTGCGCTGGTTCGACGCCGATCCGGCCCGTGCGCAGGCCGTCCTGGACGACGGCATCCGCTCCTTCATGGTGGTGCCGCTGATCGCGCGCGGCATGGCGCTCGGCGTCGCGGCCTTCTACCGGACCGTCACCGACCGCCCCTTCGACGCCGAGGACCTGGCGCTCGCAGGGGAGTTGGCGGCCCGCGCGGCCGTCTCCATCGACAACGCCCGGCTCTTCACCCGCGAGCGGGACGCGTCCCTGGCGCGGGAGCAGGCGCTCGTCGAGGCGCACGAGGCACAGGCCAGGCTGGCCCTGCTCAACGACGCCTCCACCCGGATCGGCACCACGCTGGACCTGCAGCGGACCGCCGAGGAGCTGGTCGAGCTGGTGATCCCGCGTTTCGCCGACTTCGTCACCGTCGACCTGCTCGACTCGGTCGTGGAGAACGGTTTCGGCGACGACGAGCCCCGCATCCCCGAAGACGGACGGGTGCTGCTGCGCGCGGTGGCCGTCGGTGAGGTCGACGGCATCGACATGGTCGGAGCGGCCGACAACGTGGGCCAGGCCTCCAAGTCCGCCGCCGTCTACGCCGAGAGCCTGCGCACCGGACGCTCCATCCTGATCGACCAGGTCGACGAGGCCGCGCTGCACCGGATCACGGCCCACCCGGACCGGGTGGAGCCCGCGCTGAAGGCGGGTGTCCACTCGTATCTGATGGTCCCGCTGCTGGCGCGTGGTGCGGTGCTGGGCGGGGCCGAGTTCATCCGGCTGGTCGACACCGTCCCGTTCTCGCCGGAGGACGTCGCGCTCGCCGAGGAGCTCGCCGCGCGGGCGGCGATCGCCATCGACAACGCGCGGCTCTACCGGCGCGAGCGCAACACCGCGCTGATGCTCCAGCACGCCCTGTTGCCGCAGGAGATCCGGACCACCCCCGGCCTCGACATCGCCTACCGCTACCTGCCCGCCAGTGTGATCAGCGAGGTCGGCGGCGACTGGTTCGACGTGGTCCCGCTGAGCTGCGGCCGGGTCGCCCTGGTCGTGGGCGACGTGATGGGCCACGGCATGCAGGCCGCCGCCAGCATGGGCCAACTACGCACGGCAGCACGCACGTTGATCGCCATGGACCTGGCCCCGGACCGGGTGCTGCGCCGTCTGGACGAGACCGCGTCGGCGGTCGGCGAGGGCCAGTTCGCCACCTGCGTCGTCGCGGTCTTCGACCCGGTCGACGGCAGCGTCTCCATCGCCTGCGCCGGACACCTGCCGCCGGTGCTGGTCGACCCGGACGGCAACGCCACGCTGGTCGAACTGCCGACGGGCGCTCCGCTCGGAGTCGGCGGGGTGCCGTTCCGCAGCGTCGAGTTCACCCTGCCGGGGGACGCGGTGCTCTGCCTCTACACCGATGGCCTGGTCGAACGACGCGACCGGGACCTGGACGTCGGCCTCGACCTGCTGTGCCGGACCGTCGCCGAGAAGCGCGCCTCGCTCGAGGAGCGCTGCGACGCCGTCCTGGACGCGCTCGCCGCGCGCAGCAGCGAGGACGACATCGCCGTCATCATGGCCCAGGCACTGCGCCGCCAGGCCGACTGGATCGCCACCCTCGAACTCTCCGGCGACCCCGCGGTCGTCGGCAAGGCCCGCCACTTCGTCCGCGAGACCCTTGCCGGGTGGGGCCTGGACTCCCTCTGCGACGTGGCGGAGCTGCTGGTCAGCGAGCTCGTCAGCAACGCGCTGCTGCACGCGGATCAGCCGACCGAGCTGCGCCTGATCCGCGACCGGGTGCTCACCATCGCGGTCACGGACACCGATGCCCGCGCCCCGCGGCTGCGGCACGCGTCGACGGAGGACGAGGGCGGCCGGGGCATGCACCTGGTCAACGAGCTGGCCCGGCGCTGGGGCAGCCGGGCGCTCCCGAACGGCAAGGTGGTCTGGCTCGAACTGGAACTGCCCCACTGGGTCACCGGCCCGACGGAGGGCCCCACCGGTGGGGACGGCGACGGGCTGGTGACGAACAGCTTGTAGAACCAGCGGCTGGTAGGGCTCAGCCGTTGATCGGGGAGATGACGGCGGCGGTCCCGTAGGCGCAGACCTCGGTGCCGTTCCCGGCTGCGTCCGAGACATCGAATCGCATCATCAGGACGGCATTGCCGCCGCGTGCGCGGGCTTGGTCGATGAGGCGGTCCATGGCTTGGTTGCGGCTTTCGACCAGGGTCTTGGTGAGCCCGCGAAGTTCGCCGCCGGCGAGGGACTTGAGTCCGGCGCCGATCTGGGTGCCGATGTTGCGGGAGCGGACGGTGAGTCCGAAGACCTCGCCGATGATGCGGTCCACCGTGTAGCCGGGGATGTCGTTGGTGGTGACCACCAGGACATCCGGGGTGTGCTGACCGCCGCCGTACTCGTCGATGTTCGCCATGTGCCGCATTCTTCCCCGGTCCACGCTGCTGTGGCAGCAGGCACGACGGGGACCGTACTGGACTGTTACGGGCGTGGCAGCCGGCCGGGGGACTGAGCGCGCGTCAGCTCGGGCTACGGAAGGCGGAAATCGTGGTGCTCGAGGCCGTATAGAGGGTGGGCCCGGAGAGTGCGAGAGTCCAGGACTGCGTGCCGGGACCGGACGAGCGGCTCCAACGAGTGCTGCCGTCGGAGGTGTTGAAGACGGAGACGCCGCCCGAGGAGGCCATGGGTGCCGCGATCAGGTCCGCGTCCACGACCATCGACGGGCCGGTCGTCCCGACGGCGCCGAAGTAGTCGACCGTAGGCGTGCTGTGCCACAGCTGCCTTCCGGTGTGCAGGTCGAGCGCGAACAGGGAGTTGTCGCCCGAGACGATGACCTTGTCGCCCACGACCGAGGTGGAGTCAAGGCTGTCCGGCGCGTTCAACGCGGTCCACAGCCGGGCGCCGGTGGCCGTGTCCAGCGCGTTCACCTTGGTGTCGCTGACGAGCAGCACCCCGGTGGAGGCCGTGAGGGCCAGGCCGGGCCCTGCGGCCGGCAGGTTCGGTACGGCCCACAGTTGACGACCGGTGCGTGCGTCGAGGCTGGAGACAGTGCCGGAGTCGTACAGCAGGAACCGGGTGCCGTCGGAGACCACCTTCCCGTTCTCGGAGATGGTCGTACTCGACCACAGCACCCGACCGCTCGCGAACTCCACGGCGACCAGGGTGAACGCGTCGGTGTCGTCCCGGCCCGACAGCAGGGCAACACCTCCCGCGCTCGCCACCAGGAGGTCGATGGAGGCGCCGTTCGAGGTGACGACGGGGCTGCAGTAGAGCTGCCTGCCACCGGCGTCGAGCGCCGCCAGACGGAGGGTGTCCGTATCGACCGTGCAGAGCAGCAGGCTGCCCGTCACGCCGAGCCAGCTCACTGCGGGGTTGAAGGAACTCGGGGGCGGGTTGACCTTTCCGGTCCAGGCGGGGGTGCCGGTGGCGGGGTGGAAGGCCTGCGCCTTCGATGCGTCCCAGCAGACCAGCACGTCACCGAGGAGTTCCAGCGTGGCGGTGTTGCTCACGGAGGCGGGTTGCTGCCACAGCGGCGCGGGCCCGGTCGAGACCGTGGGGCCGGAGCTGGCGTGAATTCCGAGCGTTCCGAGCAGTCTGGCGCCCAAGCCGGTGTTGAGCGCGTACGCCACTCCTCCCCCGACCGCGAGCAGCGCCGCGCCGCCACCGGCTGCGGCCATCCTGAGCGCGCGCCGCCGATCTGGACCGGGGCCGGGGCCGGGGCCGGGACCAGGGCCAGGGCCGGGACCGTGGGCGTGAGCCTGGGCGGGGACCGGTACGGAGCTCGGGGCCAGGGTCGAGGTGGGCAGTGCGGCGACGGGCACCGGCGGCGCGGACAGCATCCGCTCGGCGTACTGCCGACGCTCGGTCAGTTGCCGCTGCAGGGCGGGGACCACAAGCGCGCCGGAGTCGGTGGGGCCGAGGGCCTCCAGCAGCTGCGGGACGGTTGGGCGGCGGCTCGGGTCCTTGTCCAGGCAGGCGGCCAGCAGTGGGGCCAAAGCTGCTGGTACGCCTTCCAGTTGGGGAGGCTCGTGGACGACCCGGTAGAGCACCGCCGGGGTCTGGCCCGCGCCGAAGGGGTGCCCACCGGTGGCTGCGTGGACCAGCACGCAGCCGAGCGAGAAGACGTCCGCCGGAGCCCCGGCCGTGCGGCCTGCCGTGAGCTGCTCGGGGGCGAGATAGCCGGGGGTGCCGACCGCCGCGCCGGTACGGGTGATCTGGGTGCCCCCGGAGCCGTCGACGGCCCGGCTGATCCCGAAGTCGATGACCTGCGGCCCCTCCGCCGCGATCAGCACGTTGCCCGGCTTGAGGTCGCGGTGCACCAGGCCGGCGCCATGGATCGCCGCCAACGCCTCGGCGAGGCCCGCACCGAGCGCGCGCAGTGCCGGCTCGGCGAGCACGCCGAAATCGCGCACCACCTCGTGCAGGGTGGGCGCGGGTACGTACGCCGTGGCGAGCCAGGGCGGCACGCCCTGGGCGTCGGCGTCCAGAAGTGGCGGAGTCCGGAACCCGTTCACGCGCTGCGCAGCCGCGATCTCGCGCTGGAACCGGGCACGGAAGTCCGGAGTCTCGGTGTGCTCGGGGCGGATCACCTTCAGCGCCACCAGCCGCGCGTCAGGCGAACGCGCCAGATACACCTGCCCCATGCCGCCCTCGCCGAGCAGCTCGAGCAGCTCGTACGGCCCGATGCGCGTCACGACTTCCCCGTCGGCTGCCATGGCGCCGAGCGTAGCCGAAGTAACTGACAGCCCACCAACTCCGGGGCAGGCCCCGATTCGCAGTGGATCTGCGCCACGACGGACAGAACGACCGGCCTCGGTGGGGCGAGCGAGATGGGAGGCCTGGGCCTCGATGGGACCACAGTGTTGGGGGGACGAGGGCTGCATGTCGGACGGTCAGGAACTGGCGGAGGCCGCCGCCGACGAGGTGAGGACCGAGGAGCGCAGGCTCCGACGGGACCTGGGGTTCTGGGGGCTCACGTCGATCGGGTTCTCCAACATCGTCGGGTCCGGGTGGCTGTTCGCCGCGATGTATGCGGCGCAGACGGCTGGTCCGGCGTCACTTCCGGCCTGGCGCGGGGCCGGGGTGCTGTGCGCGCTGGTCGCGCTGGTGATGGTGGAGCTCGGCGTGTCCGGCCGGAGGGCGGGGGGACCGTACGCTGGCCGCTCATCGCCAGCGGACGGCTGGTCGGGACGCTCATCGGCTGGTCGACGCTGCTGTCGGTGGGCGGGACCGCCGCCGAGATCAGCGCGATCATGCGGTACGCCGGGCACTACCTGCCCTGGGTCTAAAGGAACGGCAGCCTCACCGGGCCGGGGCTGGCCGTGGCGCTGGGGCTGAGCGTGCTGCTCACCGCGCTGAACTGGTTCGCGGTCCGGCTCTTCGCGCGGTTCAACAACCTGGTGTCGATCTTCAAGATCCTCGTGCCGGTGATCACCGTGGCTGCGCTCTTCGCGTCGGGTTTCCACTCCGGTAGGTTGACCGCCCCGGCGCACGGAGGGTTCGCACCCTACGGGTACGCGTCCGTGCTCAGCGCGCTCGCGGCCGGCGGCATCGTCTACTCGCTCAACGGCTTCCAGGCCCCGCTGGACTTCTCCGGCGAGGCGCGCAACCCCCGCCGCACCATGCCGGGTTCGGTCCTCGCCGGGATCGGGCTGGCGCTGGTGCTGTACCTGGCACTGCAGTTGGCGTTCCTCTACACCGTCCCCGAGCGCCTGCTGGGCCACGGCTGGTCGGGCGTCAGCTTCGACTCGCCGTTCGGCCAGCTCGCGCTGATCCTCAACCTGCAGTGGCTGTCCAGCCTGCTCTACGCGGACGCGGTCGTCTCGCCGGGCGGCTCGGCCTACGTAGGTGTCGGGATCGACGCTCGCCACACCTACGCCCTAGCGAAGAACGGCACCCTGCCGCGCTTCTTCATGCGCGTCAGCGGACGCGAAGGCGTCACGCACCGGGCACTGCTCCTCAACCTCGCCGTGATCGCCGTCTTCCTGCTGCCGTTCAACGGGTGGCAGCAGATCGTCAGCGTGATGGGCGACATGTATCTGCTGATCTACGCCGCCTCCGCGGTCGCCGTTGCGGTCTCCGCGGTCGTCCAGATGGGCGACTGCGCGGCTGGATTCCCGGGCTCGCCTGATCGCGCCGCTCAGCTTCATCGTCGCCAGCGAGTTCGTGTACTGGTCCGGATGGCACGATCTGCGCCTGGCGTTGCCGATGGTGCTCATCGGCCTGCCGATCTTCCTCCTGCTGCGGCCGGAGCACCGCGAGGAACCCCTGCGCGCGGAACTGCTGCGTGGCCTCTGGCTCGTGTTCTACCTGTTGGCACTGACGCTGTTGTCCTGGCTGGACTCGTTCAAGGGCTGGACCGGCTCACCGCGCCGGACGACTCGATCACGGTCGCCGTGGTCTCGCTGGCGGTGTTCGCCTGGGCGGTGCGGGAGGGGCGCAGTCTGCCCGTGGCGGCGCCCGCGGCCGCTGGGGAGGTAAATCAGCCGGGCTGACCGTCGGCAGTGGGGTCGTGCCTTGGGTATCGCCCTGGGTGTCGCCTTCGGTGTCGACCTGGGCCGACGGATTTTGACATCTCTTTACAACCCCGCCTCTCACTTCGTCGTCTCTCTCGTCGCTCATCCCGACCGAGAAGGAGACGCACGACATGCGCAGCAGGACACCCGCCGGAATCGCGTCCGCCGCGATAGCCCTCGCCGCCGCCGCGGTGGCGTTCGCGCCGCAGGCGAACGCCGCGACCGCGGAGACCGCAGCGGCCACGCCGCTCTGCTCGGCCTCGCAGCTCACCGCCGCGCTCGGGGGCGGCGACGCCGGGGCCGGGCAGATCTACACCTACCTGGTCGTCACCAACCACAGCTCGTCGGCCTGTCAGGTCGCCGGGTACCCGGGGCTGTCCATGCTGGATGCCCACGGCACCGAGATCGGCGTGCCGGCGACGCGCGAGAGCATGACGTACAGCTCCGTCGTGCTCGCGCCGGGCGCGTCCGCGAGCGACACCATCCACACCGCCAACCGGCAGACCGACAACCCGGGCGAGTGCCTGCCGGCCTCGACCGACCTGCGAATGTACGCGCCGGGCAGCAAGGTCGCGCTGACCTTCCCGGGCAAGATCACCGACTGCGACCACACGTTCTCGGTCACCCCGTTCGGCCCCGGCAACTCCGGGAACCCGTCGAACGCGCAGCCCACGGGCACTCCGTCCGCCTCGCCGAGCCAGGGCTCCTCGGGCGGCAACGGTGGTGGCACGGGCGGCACGCCGACCGCGGCCCCTTCCGCCACGCCCAGTTCGGAGGTCACTGCGGTGCCGAGTGGCGCCCCGGACACCGGCTTGGCGTCGACGTCGTCCGGGAGTGGCGACACCGGGCTGATCGTCGCCGGTGCTGCCGGCGTGCTGGTGCTGGGCGGCGCGGGTGCGGCGGCGCGGCGCCGGTCGCGCTCCCAGGCGCGGGGCTGATGGCGGCTCAGCTGCGGCAGTACGGGGTGCGGGGAGCGGTCGCGGCGCTGGTCGCGGCGGCCGCCCTCGTGCTGGCCGGCTGCGGTTCGGGCTCGTCCGGCAGCGTTGCCGGGAGCACGCCGAGTGATCCCGGCGGCAGCACCATGGCGTCGTCGACCGCCCCTGCCGCCGCCGCTCCGCTCGCCCGGTCCGTCCCGGCCCGGCTGCGGATTCCCGCGATCGGAGTCGACGCGTCCGTCATGCAGGTCGGACTGAACTCCGACGGCACGGTCGGCGTGCCGCCGATCGAGGCGAACGCGCCCGCCGCCTGGTACGACGGCTCGCCGACACCGGGGCAGACCGGCCCGTCAGTGATCCTCGGGCACGTGACGGTCGGCAGCTACGGGGACGGCGTCTTCCTGCACCTGTCCCGGCTGCATCCGGGCGACCAGGTGGAGGTGACGCTGCAGGACGGTGCGACCGCCGTCTTCCGGGTCGACTCCGTGCAGACCGTGGTGAAGTCGACCTTCCCGACGAACGCGGTGTACGGGAACGTCGACCACCCTGCGCTGCGTCTCATCACGTGCGGCGGACCGCACCTGAGTGGCGGCGGCTATCCCGACAACGTGATCGTCTACGCCTCTCTCAGCGGATCCTGACTCCCGACCGCCGCCCGGCTCGATGTAAGGAGAGCGGTCATCGCGTCACACTCCGAGGAGGACGCAGCCGATCTGTTCCGCAGCCTCTACCCGCGGCTCGCGGGCTGGTGCCGTCGCCTGGTCGACGACGACGGCACCGCCCACGAGATCGCCGCGGAGGCGTTCACCCGGCTGTGGGCCCGCTGGACCAAGGTGGAGGAGCCGACCGGTTTCCTCTACGTGACCGCGGCCAACCTGGTCCGCGACCATTGGCGCAGACTTGAGCGCGAACGGCGGGCACTTCGGCATGCGGGAAGGGAGGAAGCGGTGAAGCAGCAGCCGGACGCGGCGGACGACCCTTCCGTCCGCATCATGGTGGAGTCCCTCCCCGAGCGGCTGCGCGACCCGGTGCTGCTGTACTACTTCGCGGACCTTCCGGTGCGCGAAGTCGCGGTGCGACTCGGCCGCAACGAGGGCACCGTGAAGTCCGACCTGCACGCCGCCCGCGAACTGCTCCGCGCGACCCTTGGGGGACTCCATGAACGGACCCGCTGACCCACGCGGCCACGCGGGCGACCCCAACGAGCCCAATGACGCCACCGAGCCCAGCGACGCCACCGAGCGCGACGAGGGCAACGAGGCCAACCAGGCCAACGAGCGCGACGTTCCCGCGGGTGACCCTGTCGGGCCCGAGACGGACACGCTCGGCGGGGAGCCGACCGACACCGACGGACCTGAGTCACGGGGCGACTTGGGCGACTTGAGTGATCTGGGTGACCTCGGCGACCTGCTGCTGCCGATCGAGCCGATGCCCATCCCCGAGGGCGCGTTCACGCAGATCCGGCGGCGTGCGGTGCGGCGGAAGCGCAAGCGTGCCCTGGCCGGTGCGACCGCGTGCGTCGCCGTGCTGGGAGTGTCCCTCTACCTCGTCGGCGTACCCGCGCCGCAAGGGCCGGGAGAGGTGGTCACGCCTCCGGCGTCCGCGACCCAGGCCGTGCCCACCCCCGCTCCGGTCAGCACGAGCCCCAGCCCGAGCGCGTCCCCGAGCGCCGTGCCGACCCAGGCGCCCAGCCCCACGTCGTCGAGCACGCCCACCTCGCCGCCCACAGCGCAGGCGAGCGTCTCCGCGACACCCGCACCCGGCTCCACGGGGTCCGGTTCCGGTTCCGGAGGCGGGACGCCGCTCTGCACGGCCTCGCAGCTCAGCGCGGCGCTCGGCAGCGGGAACGCGGGCGCGGGTCAGATCTACTCCTACCTGGTGGTTACCAACCACAGCTCGGCGCCCTGTCACGTCACCGGCTATCCCGGGCTGTCCATGCTGGACGCCCACGGCGCCCAGATCGGCGCGCCCGCGACGTACGAGCACATCGGGTACAGCCCTGTCGTCCTCGCGCCGGGCGCGTCGGCCAGCGACACCATCCACACCGTCAACCGGCAGACCAACAACCCGAGCGAGTGCCTCCCCACCTCCACCTCGATGCGGATCTACCCGCCTGGCAGCCGCGCCTCGTTGGTCTTCCCGGGCCAGGTGACCAACTGCGACAACCTCTTCTCGGTCACCCCCTTCGGCCCCGGCGTCACCGGCAACCCGCCTGGTTGACACTGCTTTCGGGAGTACCACCTGTTTCTCTCGTCCCGATATTGATTTCATGACGATCCGACAACTATGGTTCTGGATCGAACCGTTGCGCAGTCGACCACCCGTTCGGGGGGCCGTGACGGTCCCGCCGAGTTCGACCTGCGGCGCGGGGGTTCCCAGAGGCGGGACCTGCGAGCCGCGCGGTCGGAGCCGGGGAACCACGTTCCCGGGGTGAATCGGCGTCAGGGCCACCGGCGGAAGCGCGTGGTGGTGAGACGTCGTAGGGCCACTCTTCCGGTCCGAACCCGTCAGCTCACCCGGTAGGCGGACAAGGAAGAACGGAGTCCGCCCGTCGTGGCGTCCCACCGTCGTGCCAAGGCGCCCAGTCGCGCCCGCGTCACCCTCGTCACCGCTGCGGCGGCCACCGGCGTCGTGCTCTCCGCGCAGGCCGCCCAGGCCGCGCCCACACCGTCCACCGGCCAGCTCAAGGCGCAGCTCGACCAGCTCAACAACGAGACCGACAAAGCGGTCCAGAGCTACGACCAGGTCCAGGAGCAGGCCCAACAGCTCCAGCAGAAGGTGTCCGTGCTCCAGGACGAGATCGCCAGGGAGCAGGCCAAGGTGAACGTCCTGCTGGAGGGCGTCGGCACCTTGGCCGCGACGCAGTACGCGAACGGCAGCGTCGATCCGACCGTTCAGCTGCTGCTCAGTGCGAGCCCGGACGACTTCCTCGCCAAGGCGTCCACCATGGACGAGGTGAGCCAGAGCCAGACCGACCAGCTGGCCCAGCTCCAGGCGGAGGAGAAGATCCTCGACACGGAGAAGGCCCAGGCGGAGTCGGAGCTGGGCCGACTCGACGCCATGCTGCAGCAGGCCGCGGCGGCCAAGGCCGCGGTCATGCAGAAGGTCGCACAGACCCAGAAGCTCCTCGACTCCGTCACCGCCGCCCAGCGTGCGACGTTGACCGGCGGCGGCTCCCAGGGCAGCACCACGACCCCGAACCTCAGCGGCGCGACGCCCGGCGACTCGATCGAGATGGCGGCGTTCGCCGCGGCCAAGACACGCATCGGCCTGCCGTACCACTGGAGTTATGACGGACCGGACCAGTTCGACTGCTCGGGTCTGATGATGTGGTCCTACGCCCAGGCCGGCTACCAGCTGGGCCGGGACACCTACTCCCAGCTCACCTACGGGACCCCGGTCACCTCGGTGGCCGACCTGCGGGTGGGTGACCTGGTCTTCTTCAACGGCGGCGAGCACGTCGGGATGTACGCGGGCAACGGCTATATCCTCCACGCCCCGCACACCGGCGCCTTCGTCCGCTTCGAGCCCATGGCGACGGTCGGCACGATCTACGCGATGCGGCACATCTAGGCACGTGCGTTCACTGTGCTCGGTACGACGGATCCGTCCTCGGATCCGTCGTACGCTCGCGGACTGCTCACGCCTGCGCCGTGATGTGATGCGTGCATGGAACTCGATCCCAAGCGCCTGTTGGTCCTTCACGCGCTTGCCGAGGCCGGGGGCGTCGCCGCAGCTGCGCGGTGGCTTGCGGTGAGCCGACGCCGAATACTGGCCGACGCCGACGCGCTGGGCCGCACCGTCTGACGACGACCGGTTCGGGTGCGCGAGCGGGACGGGCTCGCGCACCCGGACGGGCCGTCAGGCCGCGAGGGCCAGGTTTCGGCGGACGGAGCCGGTCAGGGCGTAGTAGAGCCCGCCGGCGACGATCAGGCCGACGCCGAAGGAGATGTCCGCGCCGCCGAGGGCCTTGGCGATCGGGCCGGTGTAGAACGACAGCGCCATGAACGGGACCATCGCCACGATGCCGACCACGTACGAGGTGAGACCCGCCGGGGACCAGCGGCCGTACTCGCCGTTCGGGTCGAAGATGGCCGCGATGTCGTAGTGCCCGCGCCGGACCGCGTAGAAGTCGACCAGGTTGACGGCCGTCCACGGGACCAGGAAGTAGAGCATCAGCAGCAGGAAGTTGTTGAAGCTCGCCAGGTAGTTCGACGGCAGCGACAGCGCGACGACCAGCACGATCAGCTCGATCGCGACGATGCCCACGACCCGCGTACGGACGGTCGGCCGGACCTTCTTGAACGCGTCGACCGCGCTCGTCGAAGTGAGCATCGCGCCATAGGCGTTGACGCCCATGATGCCGATGATCGCCACGACCGAGACCAGCACCGCGAAGGTGCCGAAGCCGGGCAGCAGCGCGTTGCCGACGGTGCGGACGGCCGCGACCGCGTCCGCGCCGGGCAGGCGGGAGCCGAGGAGCGCGCCCAGCGACATCAGCCAGACCGCCGAGCCGGCCGCGCCGAGGTAGGTCCACCAGATCACCTTGCGGGCGGGGACGTCCTCCGGCAGGTAGCGGGAGTAGTCGGAGACGTAGACGGCATAGCTGATCTGGTAGCCGGCCGCGGCGGAGAAGACCACCAGGAACGTCGTCCAGGAGAACCCGCCGCCCGAGCCGCCGCCGTGGGCGTGCGCCCAGTGGCCGAAGACCGCGTAGACGGTCAGCACGCCGAAGACCACGATCAGGATGTACGTCAGCCAGCGCTCGACCAGGTGGATCAGGTCGTGCCCGACCACGGCCAGCACCACGGCCAGCGCGATCAGCAGCGGGTACCAGAGCCAGGTTCCGCCCGGCAGGACCGTGCGCAGTCCCTCGGTCGCCAGCACCACGTTGAAGACGTTGAAGCCGACGTAGACGAAGACCACCGCGGCGAACGGCAGCACCGCGCCGCGCAGACCGAACTGCGCGCGGGACTGGATCATCTGCGGCAGGCCCATCCGCGGGCCCTGGTTGGCGTGGAAGGCCATGAAGAAGGTGCCGAAACACGCGCCGAGGACCACGGCGAGGATCGACCAGGCGACCGGCAGGCCCAGCGTCGGGCCGAGGAAGCCGGTGACCATGGTGGTCAGCACGAAGTTGCCGGTGAACCAGAACGGGCCCTGGTGCCACACCTTGCCGTGGCGCTCCTCCGGCGGGACGTAGTCGATGGAGCGGACCTCGATCAGGCCTCCGCCACCGCCGGCGGCGCGCTGCGCGCGGGGCTCGTGCGCGGCGGTGCCGGACGGGCGTCCGCCCGGCGCTCGGGTCTCATCGGAGACGGCCATGTGCAGCCCCTCGGGACGGTGGCCGCCAGTGGGTGCGGCCAGGATGGACATCCCGGTCGGAAATCCGCCGGTTGGCACACCTTGTCACTCGTGGCGGGTCGCGGTTCCGCTCCGTTTGGGAGCGCCTGGCCATGGTGGCGTTCCATGATGGACAGCGGCGCGTAAGAATGAATCCATGCTTACTGTACGTGGCCTGCTGGCCGAACCGGGGCTCGGACTGCGCGCGGTGGCGGGCCTGGCGGGCCTGGACCGACCGCTCGCGTCCGCGCACGTCAGCGAGGTGCCCGACCCCGCGCCGTGGCTGCAGGGCGGCGAGCTGATGATGACCACCGGCATGCTGCTGAGCCCGGAGCATGCGGAGGGTTACCTCGGCCGGATCGCGGAGGCCGGGGCCAGCGCGCTGGCGCTCGGACTGGGCGCGGAACTGGCGTTCCAGCAGGCCCCGCAGTGGCTGGCGGAGGCTGCCGACCACTGCGGCCTGCCGCTGCTGGAGGTCCCGCAGCAGACCCCGTTCATCGCGGTCACCAAGGCCGTCTTCGCCCGGCTCGCGGAGGACCAGTACGCCGAGCTGGCCAAGGCGCACGACGCCCAGCGCGCGCTGACGGCCGCGGCGGCGCGCGGCGGCGGTCCCGCGCCGTTGCTGACCGCGCTGGCGCGCTCCACCGAGCGCTGGGTGGTGGTCACCGACCCGCTCGGCCATCCGCTGGTTGCCGAGCCGGCCGCGGCGGCGGAGCGGGCCGGACTGATCGACCCCGAGCTGGAGCGGCTGCGCGCGGCCGGCCTGCGCGGCGGCGCGGTCGTCTCCGGGCCGGAGGGCGAGGTGCGGGCGATGCCGCTCGGGGTGGACCGGCTGCTCGGCTTCCTGCTGGTCGGCGGCCCGAGCGCGCCCGGCACGTACGAGCGCGCGCTCGCTGCGACGGCGGCCTGCCTGCTCTCCCTCGACGCCGAGCGGACGGCCGCGGCGGGACGCCTCGCCCGGGAGGCGCGGGGCGCGGCGCTGCGGCGGTTGGTGACCGAGGAGCTCTCCGCCGAACTGGCGGACGGCCTGCTGCGGGCGGCGCGCGGCGGGGCAGGGGCGGAGACGGGCGGTCCGTCCGTTCGGCGGCTGCGGATCGGGGCGTTGCACGTGGAGGGCGCGACGGGCGACAGGGCCCCGTTGCTGGACCGGATCGCGCTGGTCGCGCCCGGCATCGCCGCGTTCGACCTGGCGGACCCGGGTCCGCGATCGGGCGGCGGCTCGGCGGGCGAACCCGTCGCGGCGGTGCTGCTGCCGGAGGAGGGCGACGTCGAGAGCGCGCTGCCGCTCGGCGAGCTCGGCGACATCCGCGTCGGCGTCAGCGCCGCCGTCCGGCCCGAGGAGGGGCCCGCCGCGCTTCGGCAGGCCCGCTACGCGCTCGGCGTCGGCCGCCGTACCGGTACCCGCGTCACGGACGCGGCGGGCGCCGGTAGTTCGGGTCTGCTGCTGTCGCTCGGCGGCCCGACGGTGCTGGCAGGTTTCGCCTCCGCGGTGCTCGACCCGCTGGAGGACATCCTCGACGGCGGCCAGACCCTCCCGACCCTGCGCGCCTTCCTCGACGCCAACGGCGCCTGGGAGGCCGCCGCGGCGGACCTCGGGGTCCACCGCCACACGCTGCGTCACCGGATCCGCCGCATCGCCCAGGCCAGCGGCCGGGACCTGGAGTCCGCGACCGAGCGGATGGACCTGGCCCTGGCCTTCCTGGCCCGCGATCTGGCCGGGGAGTGAGCTGGCCGGTCGAGCGATCTGGCCGGTTCGAGCGATCTGGTGGAGGAGTGATCGGGCCTGTCAGTCCCCAGTGTCAGGATGACGTCCACCAGCGCACCCATCCGTCTTTCCGCCTTCTCCACCGCACGAGAGCGAGCGACGCCATGACGCACCCTGCCGGCTCTGCCCCAGTGGACCTCGTCCATCTCGCAGATGCGGACGGGCACTTCATCGTCCGTATCGCCGGAGAGCCGTCGCCACTGACCAGGCACGACTCGGTGCGCGCGGAGGCACTCGCCTCCGCGAGCTTTGTCGACGCCCGGCTGGACCTCTGGCTGTTCCTGGGGCAATTGGACGAGTGGGAGGCAGGGCTGTGCGAGCTGGTCCCGGGACGGGCAGCCCAGATCGACACAGGTCGCGGGCTGGGTTTCACGCTGCACCTGCACGACAACGGATGGGCGACCGTGTCGCTGCTCGATCCGGAGCGGATAACCCTGGGGCTGGGCTTCCGAGTCGAGGATGGCTGGGTCGAGGACCACCTCGACCGGCTGGAGCAGGTGCGCCGGTTCTGGGCCGGGACGTGACACCCGCTCTACTTCGACGCCGTACGCACGCTGTACGAAATGGAATCCCACTCCTGAACCCCTGTCCGTAATGGACAGGCGCATCGAAGCAGGTCCCTGCCTATCGTTCCCACGAGGCCGAAGCTCCCCGTCCGCCGTCGCGTGGCGGGGTGCGGTGCGGCCGTAACGTGATCGTCCGAAGGAGTGCAGCGCATGCCCTCGTCGCCCTCGTCCGCAACGCCGCCGACCGGCCCCGTGCCCATCGGCCCCGTGGACTCCTCGGCCACCCCCCGCTACGCCGGGCCCGCCACCTTCGCCCGGCTGCCGCGCCGCGACCAGGTCGAGCGGGTCGACGTCGCCGTGGTCGGTGTGCCGTTCGACTCCGGTGTGTCCTACCGGCCCGGCGCGCGCTTCGGGCCGACCGCCGTGCGTGAGGCCAGCCGGCTGCTGCGTCCGTACAACCCGGCCCAGCAGGTCGCGCCGTTCGCCAAGCAGCAGGTCGCGGACTGCGGTGACATCGCGGTCAACCCGTTCGACATCACCGACGCCCTGGCCACCGTCGACGCCGCCGTCAGCGAGCTGCTGGCCGAGGGTGCGAAGCCGATCACCATCGGCGGCGACCACACCATCGCCCTGCCGCTGCTCCGCGCCGTCTCGCGGGTGCACGGCCCGGTCGCGCTGATCCACTTCGACGCGCACCTGGACACCTGGGACACCTACTTCGGCACCCCGACGACGCACGGAACGCCGTTCCGCCGCGCCGTCGAAGAGGGCCTGCTGGACACCGACGCGCTCACCCACATCGGCATCCGCGGCCCGCTCTACGGCGAGGAGGACCTGATCGCCGACGCCAGGCTGGGCTTCGGCATCGTGTCGACGATCGACGTGGCCGACCGTGGCGTCCCCGAGATCGTCGCGGGCGTCCGCGAGCGGATCGGTGACCGGCCGCTCTACGTGTCCGTCGACATCGACGTGCTCGACCCCGCGCACGCGCCGGGCACCGGCACGCCGGAGGCGGGCGGTCTGACGAGCCGTGAACTGCTGGCGATCCTGCGTGGCCTGGCCGGTCTCAACCTGGTCGGCGCGGACGTCGTCGAGGTCGCCCCGGCCTACGACCACGCCGAGATCACCGCGGTCGCGGCCTCGCACACCGCGTACGAGCTGATCTCGTTGCTGGCCCCGCGCTGAGCGGGTCGGTGGGCTGGCCGGTGGGCGGCTCGGCCGAGGAGGATGATGCGGTGACAGAACCGGTGAAGGAATCCAAGGACACCGCAGTGAGGACCACGCGGGTCGCCTGCTGCCAGCTCGCCCCGGTGATGGGCGAGTCGGCGGCCAACCGTGCCGCCACCCTGGCGGCGATCGAGTCGGCCGCCGAGGCCGGGGCGCGGATCGTGGTGCTGCCCGAACTCCCGGTCAGCGGATACGTCTTCGCCGACCCGGCGGAGGCGCTCGCGCTGGCCGAGCCGGTCGACGGCCCGTCCGTCACCGCCTGGGCGGAGGCCGCCGCGCGCCACGACGTGGTCGTGGTCGGTGGCCTCTGCGAGGCGGCCCCGGACGGAACGCTGCGCAACTCGGCCGTCCTGCTGGACCGTTCGGGCCTCCGGGCGGTCTACCGCAAGGTGCACCTGTGGGACGCGGAGAAGCTGTTCTTCACGCCCGGCAACGCGGCCCCGCCCGTCGTCGACACGCCGCACGGCCGGATCGGCGTGATGGTCTGCTACGACCTCGAGTTCCCCGAGTGGGTGCGCAAGCCCGCGCTGGCCGGCGCGGAGCTGCTCTGCGCGCCGGTCAACTGGCCCGCGGAGCCCCGCCCTGAGGGCGAGCACCCGGGCGAGGTCGTCCGCGTCCAGGCGGACGCGATGGTCAACCGCCTCCCGATCGCCGTCGCCGACCGCGCGGGCCACGAGCGCGGCGTCGACTGGACCGGCGGCTCGGTCATCGTCGACGCCGACGGCTGGCCCCTCGTCCTGGTCTCGGAGGGCACGGACGCCACCCAGATCCTCATCGCGGACGTCGACCTGACAGCCTCCCGCGACAAGCGCATCAGCGCCCGCAACGACGTCCACGCCGACCGTCGTCCCTGGCTGTACTAGGCCCTCGCTCCACCAGGCCTTGCGGCCGGGCGTTACCCCTTCCCGCTGAGCCGGTGGATCTCCTTCAGTGGGTAGGGGGTCCGTCGGCTCTCGCGCTGGAAGGCGAGGTTGAACTCGGACATCACCGCGGCGATCGGCGCGTGCCGGGTGAGGATCGCAGCGGCCTCCTCTGAGATCCCGGTCGGGAGCTCGCCACCCGCGAAGGCGCGCACCAGTGCGTACCGCTCCTCGCGGTCCTCCCTCCGGAACCCGTGGAGCGCGGTGACCAGCCAGTTCACCAGGTAGGTGGCGGTGTAACAGCGGTCGTAGGTCTGGTGCCGGGCGAAGAAGTCGGCCTCCTCCCGCGACAGCTCGAACCCGGAGGAGAGGGCGAGGCCGTAGTCCGCGAAGTAGAGACGCTGACCGTCCGTCAGGATGTTCTCGAAGTGCGCGTCGAAGTGGAGCAGCCCGCGGCTGTTCATGAACGAGACGCCGGCTTCCAGCTCCCGCTCCACCATGGCGCAGGCCCGGTCGGCAGCCTCGTCACCCGCCTCGATCTGCGTGCCCAGCCACTGGTGCAGGTTCTGCGGGAGGTACTCCAGGAACAGGGCGATGCTCGCCGAGGACTGCTCAAGCGCCCTGATCCGGCTCCGCACCTGCGCTCCGCCGCCCCAGTAGCTGACGGCCCGTTCGATGTCGGCCAGCTCCTCGGGCAGCGGTGTCGAGTCCGGCAGCACGCGCCAGTGGTACATCAGCGGGAAGCCCTCGTGTTCGGCCGCAAGCACCCAGTTCGTCGTCATGGTGTGCACCGCGAGTTCTCGCCAGGCCCCGAACCCGGGCCCGCCGATGGTGCCGACGCCGTACTGACAGAAGACGGGCAGGTCGAACAGGTTCGCCGTGGACCGGATGTGCTCGGCCTGTCGCTCCAGGTCGGTCAGAGGTATCCGCTTCACGAAGACCGGGGTTCCGGCGACCTCCAGCAGAGCTGACTTCCCGCCGAGGCCGGACCCGATCGGCGTGGCCGCGTCCAGGAGCTCCCGGAGCGCCCGGTCACTGTGCAGAGCCAGGGAGGTGGAGACGGCACCATGGGCGCTCAGCCGCGCACCACGCGACATGTCCGGACACTTCACTGCAGCCTCCCCCTGGGCGCAGACCCCGATTCCGCACCTCTGTGCCGCACCCTAGCCTGAGCGACCGACACGCTGCGGCGGCCTGCGGCCGGGTGACGGGCCGGGCCTGCGCACCGGGGATATCGTGCGAACTGCCCGACCCGACTCGATCCGACTCAACCCGAGCCTGACCCACAACGATCGGAGGAGCGCCCGTGCGCGTCGTCATCGCCGGAGGCCACGGCCAGATCGCCCTGCACCTGGCCCGTGAGCTGGCCCGCCGTGGGGACACCGCGGTCGGCCTGATCCGCAAGCCGGAGCAGGCGGACGACCTCAGGGCTGCGGGCGCGCAGCCCGTCGTGCTCGACCTGGAGCGGTCCACCGTCGAGCAGGTCGCCGCCGTGCTGCGCGAACAGCGGGCCGACGCCGCGCTGTTCGCCGCAGGCGCGGGGCCGGGGAGCAGCGCGGAGCGGAAGTACACGGTGGACCGGGACGGTTCGGTGCTGCTGGCGAGCGCGGCGGAGCTGGCGGGCGTTCGTCGCTTCCTGCAGATCTCCACCATGGGAGCGGGCCACCCGCCGGCGGCGGGATCGGACGACATCTGGGCCGCCTACATCGAGGCCAAGACCCAGGCCGAGGACGACCTGCGTGCCCGCGACCTGGACTGGACCGTCCTACGTCCCGGCCGCCTGCTCGACACCCCGTCCACCGGGGCCGTCACCCTGGCCGGTCCGCCGCTCGCCGGTGGATCCGTCCCGCGCGCGGACGTCGCGCTCGTCCTTGCCGAACTCCTCACCACCGGCGCCGCCGCGCAGCGGACGCTGGAGCTGACGTCCGGCCCGACGCCGGTCGCCGAAGCGGTCCGCGACCTGGGCTGACACCGCACGCCGGCACCGACCGGCGAGCGGCTCGGAGCTGTCGCTGGCATCTGGTAGGACTGGGGGAGCGATGACCCACTCCGAACCTTCCCCCTCTTCGGCTGAAGCCGAGGGCCCCGGCGAGCAGCTCGAACTGATCCGGGCTGAGCTGCGGCGTGCCAAGTCGCGCCCAAAGCCCAAGCCGACGGCGGAGACGCTGCCGGTGGCGCGGGTCGTCGTGGACAAGGGTCTCTCGCATCTCGACCAGTACTTCGACTACTCCGTGCCCGCCCGTCTGGACGCCACCGCACAGCCGGGCGTCCGGGTTCGGGTCCGGTTCGGGGGGCGGGTGGTCAAGGGGCAGGGCCGGCGCGAGGGCGGCAAGCTCGTCGACGGGTACATCGTGGCGCGGCTCGCGGAGAGCGATTTCTCCGGGCCGCTCGCCCCGCTGGCCCAGGTGCTGTCGGAGGAGCGGGTGCTCACGCCCGAGTTGCTCGCCCTCTGCCGCGCCGTCGCCGACCGCTACGCCGGCACGCTCGCCGACGTCCTCCAGCTCGCCGTGCCGCCGAAGCACAACCGGCCCGAGGCCGAGCCCGCATCCGAGCCCCCGCAGCGGCCGGAGGCGCCGGAGCCGGGCAGCTGGTCGCGCTACCAGGAGGGCGCAACGTTCCTGCAGGCCCTGGCCGAGGGCGAGTCGCCGCGGGCGGTCTGGTCCGCGCTGCCGGGGCCGACCTGGCCCGACGAGCTGGCCCGCGCCGTCGCGGCGACGCTGGCCTCCGGGCGGGGCGCACTCGTGCTGCTGCCGGACGGGCGCGCCGTCGCACGGGTCGACGTGGCGCTCCAGGAGCTGCTCGGTGAGAACCAGCACGTGGCGCTGACCGCCGAGTTGGGCGCGGAGGAGCGGTACCGTCGCTGGCTCTCCGCGAGCCGGGGCGCGGTGCGGGCCGTCGTCGGTACCCGGGCCGCGATGTTCGCGCCGGTCGCGGACCTCGGCCTGGTCGCCGCCTGGGACGACGGCGACGGTTCGCACAGCGAGCCGCACGCGCCCCAGCCGCACGCCCGCGACGTACTGCTGCTGCGTGCCGCAGAGGCCGGTGCGGCGGTGCTGGTCGGCGGTTTCGCCGTCACCGTCGAGGGCGCACAGCTGCTCCGTACCGGCTGGGCCCGCCCGTTGGCCGCGCCGCGCGCAGAGGTGCGGGCGGCAGCCCCGCTGGTCCGCACCGTCGGCGACCACGACCAGGCCGGCGACGCGGCGGCGCTCGCGGCACGCCTTCCGACGCTCGCCTGGCGGGTCGCCCGGGACGCGCTCACGCACGGGCCGGTGCTGGTCCAGGTGCCGCGTCGGGGCTACGTCCCCAAGCTCGCCTGCGCCCGCTGTCGCGAGCAGGCCCGCTGCGCCCAGTGCGCGGGGCCGTTGGAGGCCCGCGACGCCAGCGGCCCGCTCAGCTGCACGTGGTGCGGGCGTCCCGAGGCCGACTGGCACTGCCGCGAGTGCGGTGGCTTCAAGCTCCGCGCGCAGGTCTTCGGTGCGCGGCGCACGGCGGACGAGCTGGGCCGTGCCTTCCCGTCAGTCCCCGTGCGGACGTCGGGACGTGACGGTGTGTTGACGTCGGTGCCGGGCACGCCGGCGATCGTCGTCTCGACCCCCGGCGCGGAGCCGGTCGCCGAGGGCGGCTACGCCGCAGCGCTGCTGCTCGACGCCTGGGTCCTGCTGGGCCGTCCCGACCTGCGCGCGGGTGAGGAGGCGCTCCGGCGCTGGCTCGGCGCGAGCGCGCTGGTCCGCGGCGCGGAGCAGGGCGGCACGGTGGTGGTCGTCGCGGAGCCGTCGCTCCGCCCGGTGCAGGCGCTGGTCCGCTGGGACCCTGCGGGTCACGCCGCGACCGAGCTCGCCGAGCGCGCGGAGCTCGGCTTTCCCCCGGTCTCCCGGATGGCCTCGGTCACCGGCGCACCGGAGGCGGTCGCGGATCTGCTCGCCCTCACCCGGCTGCCGGAAGGCACGGACCTGCTGGGCCCGGTCGCCGTCCCACCGCCCCCCGCCGCGGGACGCGGCGCGGCGACGACTCCGGAGCGGGTGGACCGCGTCCTCCTCCGCGTCTCCCCGGGCAAGGGCGCTGCGCTGGCAGCCGCGCTCAAGGCTGCGCAGGCAGCGAGGCTGGCCCGGGGGCGTGCTGAACCTGTCCGCGTCCGGGTTGACCCACCGGACATCGGCTGACGCCTGCGCGGCGGGCGCCGTGGGCAGCGGGACGTTGCACCATCAGGGGCGCGGGGCTCTGTTTATGCGCGGCTGCGCCGCGTGGGCGCGACAAGCCACCCACCCACGTGGCACGCCGAACGAGCAGGGCCATCCGCACAGGGTGGTTACTCGCGCGCAGTTGATCAAGCAGAGCCCCGCGCCCCTGATAGTGCAACCACCTGTGGGAGCGCGAAAGCACTTGTTTGTCGCGCTCCCGCGGCGGAGCCGCATATTGGTAGAGCCCCGAGCCCCTGGGTGGTAGCACGATCCCGTCGGTCCGCAAAAGATCTCGTCGCACCCCGAGGGGAACTGCAACTCCCCGTCTGCCCAAGGCCAGGGCGTCAGCCCTGGTAGCGGGGGCCGCCGGACTGGAGCGCGGGGCCGCGGCGGGCGGAGGGGATGGGCGCGCGGGAGAGGCCCTGCGGCGGGAGGGGGATCTCCGCTGCTGCCGGGAGGGGGGACGGTGACGGTGACTCAGCCACCACTGTGGAGGGGACGATCCCGGATGGTTCGTCGTCCATGGGTGATCGTTGCGCCCCGGGCTGGAGCGCCGTGCCGTCGGGTGAACCGCGGCGGACGCCGTACCTGCGGTGGACCGCCTGCTTGGTGACCCCGAGCGCGGAGCCCACCGCGTCCCAGGAGAAACCGAGCGAGCGGTCGAACTCGACTGCCGCCGCGACCAAGCCCTCCACGCTGTCGCGCAGCTCCTGCGCCAGGCGGACGGTCGGCGCGGGGGCGCGGCCGTAGACGACGAAGCCCGCGGCGGTGGTGGGGCGGCGCGGCCGGTAGACGTTGCCCAGCTGAGCGGTGAGGGTGCGCAGCGCATCGACCTGGCGGCGGACTCGTTCGATGTCCCGGACGAGCAGATGGAGGCTGGCCCTGGCGCGGGCGTCGTGCGTGGCGTGGTCGACCATGACGTGTGTGTGGCCTCTCGGACGGCGGTGGGCGGACCGCGAGGGGGAGGTTCTGGCGGTCAATCTCCTTTGACCAACGGGTGAAGTGTCGAATCGGTCACGATCGGGGGCGCGTTCGAGGGCGCGCGCGGCTTGCGTCGCAGTCGTGCAACTCGGGCGTGAGCCCCCCGACGATCGACCTCTAGACTTGTGTTTCTGTGCACGACGCTCCCTGGCCGCGCCCACGACGCGAACGGGACGAGTGTCGCCCCTGCACGCCTCCACCCAGACGACGGGAGTCCGCACGTGGCCGTCCAGCCGATCCGCATCTTCGGCGATCCGGTGTTGCGCATGAAGGCGCAGCCGGTGACCACTTTCGACAAGGAACTGCGCATTCTCGTCAAGGACCTCACCGAGACCATGAAGGACGCGCCGGGTTCCGGTCTGGCCGCCCCTCAGATCGGGGTCTCGCTGCGGGTGTTCACCTACCACGTGGACGGCGAGCTGGGCCATCTGATCAACCCGGTGCTGGACCTGACCGAGGAGCGGCAGGAGGGCGACGAGGGCTGCCTCTCGCTGCCGGGACTGACCTTCGACACCCCGCGTGCCTACGGCGTCGTGGCCAAGGGGTTCAACATGCACGGCGATCCGGTGACCGTCGAGGGCACCCAGATGCTGGCGCGCTGCATCCAGCACGAGACGGACCACCTCGACGGCATCATCTTCATCGACCGGCTGGACCGCGAGCAGCGCAAGGCCGCACTGCGGGCGATCCGCGAGGCCGAGTGGTCCGGGGAGAACGCGCCGCAGGTGCGGGTATCGCCGCACAGCACCTTCGGCCGCGCGATCTGACCCGACCGCCGGCCCAGTCCAGCCCTCAGTCCAACCCTCAGTCCAACGCTGCGGCCCGGCCGGCACCCGCTCCCGCCCGCTCCGAGAAAGGCCCCCATCCCCATGAAGCTCGTCTTCGCAGGCACCCCCGAGGTCGCCGTCCCGTCGCTGGACGCGCTGATCGCCTCCCGGCACGAGGTCGCCGCCGTGGTGACCCGGCCGGACGCCCCTGCGGGGCGCGGGCGCAAGCTGGTGGCCAGCCCGGTCGCGCAGCGCGCGGAGGAGGCGGGGATCGAGGTGCTCAGGCCGGCCAAGCCGCGCGACCCGGAGTTCCTGGAGCGGCTGGCCGAGATCGCCCCGGACTGCTGCCCGGTCGTCGCCTACGGCGCGCTGCTGCCGCAGGTCGCCCTGGACGTCCCGGCACGCGGCTGGGTCAACCTGCACTTCTCGCTGCTCCCCGCCTGGCGCGGCGCGGCCCCGGTGCAGCACGCGGTGCTGGCGGGCGACGAGGTGACGGGAGCGTCGACGTTCCTGATCGAGCGCGGCCTCGACTCCGGCCCGGTCTACGGGACGGTGACGGAGGAAATCCGTTCGGGTGACACGAGTGGGGATTTGCTGGGCCGGTTGTCAGTGTCGGGTGCCAAGCTGTTGGTCGCGACGATGGACGGGATCGAGGACGGTGTCCTGGAGGCGCGTCCGCAGCCTGCGGACGGCGTCACCCTGGCACCGAAGATCAGTGTGGAGGACGCCAGGATCGACTGGCGGGCGCCGGCGCTGCGGGTGGACCGGGTGGTGCGGGGCTGCTCGCCCGCGCCGGGCGCGTGGACGGAGTTCCGGGGCGAGCGGCTCAAGGTCGCCTCGGTGCGGCTGGCGGCGGGGCGCTCCGAGCTGGGCCCTGGCGAGGTGCTGGTGCAGAAGAACACGGTGCGGGTCGGCACGGGCTCGTACGAGATCGAGCTGGGCGAGGTCCAGCCGCAGGGCAAGAAGCGGATGACGGCGGGCGACTGGGCGCGTGGTGCCCGCGTCGAGGCGGGCGAGCGCCTGGGCTGAGGCGGGCGAGCGCCAAGGCAGGCACCGGACTGACGCTGCGTCAACGACCCTGCGTCAACGATGCTGCGTCAGCCGTTGCAGGCGCCGTCCAGCCTGGTGCCTGTCAGGTCCTGGCAGGCGATGAAGCCGTGGCCACGCAGGGCGGCGATCTCGGGGCCGCTGGTGAGGAAGTCGAGGAAGTCCGCCGTCAGCCCGGTGGGCGCGCCGTCGGTGAAGAGGTACTCGGTCGCGACGAACGGATAGCTGCCGTCCTCGACGGACGCGGTGCTCGGGATGTGCCCGTCCATCCCGATCACCTGGACGTCGGGGAAGAACGGCAGCGCGTCCGCCTCCGCGTAGCCGATCGCGTAGGGGTGCGACTCGACGTATCCGAGCAGGTCCATCGTCGAGTCCTCGCTGCAGTAGCTGTGGGAGCCGCTCGGGTTCTGCACGCCGCAGGGCCGGTTGCCCGCGGGTTCGGGGTCGACGCCGCCGAAGTACGCGTGCGCGAACGCGGTCCGGGTGCCGGAGACGTCGCTGCGGCCCACCGCGAACAGGGAGGGATGTGTGGGGTCGCCCGTGCCGCTGAACAGCTGCCGCAGGTCGTCCGCGCTGATGCCGTTCTGGCCGAAGAGATTGGGATAGGTGCTGATCAGCGCGGTGTTGGCGACCAGGGCGTAGGTGACCACCCCGACCGGGCGCGCCGTCAGGCCCGCGTAGCTGTGCTGCGAGCCGGGCAGGCCGTCCGACATGGCGACGCTGCTGCCGCTGCCCGACGTCTCCAGGTCGGCCAGGCCCTTGCCGCTGCCGTCGGCGGTGATCAGCACGGTGGCGTTCGGGCAGAGCTGCCGGTAGCTGTTCCGCGCCTGGTTGACCACGGGGGCGAAGGCCGTGGACCCCTGGAACAGGACGGTCTCGCTCGCGCAGGCCGCGCTGGGCGTGAGTGCGCTGTTGGCGAGCCGGACGCCGATCACCACGCCCGCCGCCAGGACCGCGAGCGCCACCGGCAGCGCGACGTACCAGAAGCGGGTGGGCCGTCGGTCGTGGCGGACCAGTCCGCCCTCGCGGATGCCGAAGGCGGGCTCGACCTCCATGTCCAGGCCGCGGTCACCGGAGAGCAGCAGGGTCAGCTTGAACCCGGTGCCCGGGTTGAGTGAGAACGGCGGAAGCTGGATCCGGTTCTGCGTCCGCGGGTCCACCGTGCTGTCGGCGCCCTGGGCCTTGACGTCCTCGTGGAGGCGGTCATGGTCCCGGATCTTGTAGCCCTTGATCTTCCGGTTGACGAAGGCGAAGGAGAGCGGCGTCTCCCAGTACTCCTTGAGGAACGACTGCCGGCTCGGGTTGCTCACGTCGAGGATCACCAGGCTGCCGTCGCTGATGTCGGTGCCCTGGTAGGTGATCTCCCACTTGTCGGCGCCCTTGTTGACCTCCTCGTCGTACAGCACCGACCAGGACAGCTCGCGGGGCGGATGCCAGTTGCGCCACAGCAGCCCCGCCACGGTGGTGATCGCCGCGACCAGGAGCGCGCCGAGCACCGCCTTGCTGTCGATGATGGAGTTCAGCCATCCCATGTCGTCCCCCGTCCCCGCCCACACGTGCCCGCCCGGTCCCGGCACCGCTTTTGTCTTGTGCGCACGAAGATGACAAGGACGGGCGGCCGGAACAGAGCCGTCCCGTGTCGTCAGGGTGAAGCGCATGCGACCGCTGGTGCGGGAGCGGCACAGATCTGACATTCCCTCAGGCGGCCCCGCAGCTGATCCCGTAGCCGGCCCTCGGCGCCGTCCCGGCGCGGAGGAGAGGCCCGTCATGCGGCATGATGGAACCGGTTCCTGCCCGTCTGCCCCCGCCCCCGCCGCAACGGCTGTCGGTCGGCCGTCGGCGCGGAAACCGGATAACGACCGCAGCACTTTCAGCACCGTCACGTAAGGCCGACGCACATGAGCACCCCGCCCCGCCCCGCGAATCCTGCGAAGAAGCGCCCGTACCGCAAGCCCGCGCAGGACCCGGCCCGACGGCTGGCCTTCGACGCCCTGCGTGCCGTCGACGAGCGCGACGCCTACGCCAACCTGGTCATGCCCGCGCTGCTGCGCAAGGCCGAGCAGGACGTGAACTTCACCCGCCGTGACGCGGCCTTCGCGACCGAGCTCGTCTACGGCACGCTGCGGATGCGCGGCAGCTACGATGCGATCATCGCCGCCTGCGTGGACCGCCCGCTCGGCCGGATCGACCCGCCGGTCCTCGACGTCATCTCGCTCGGCGCGCACCAGCTGCTGGCCACCCGCATCCCGACCCACGCCGCCGTCTCCGCGACCGTCGACCTGGCCCGTACCGTGTTGACGGACGGCCCGGCCAAGTTCGTCAACGCGGTGCTGCGCAAGATCTCCCAGCACGATCTGGACACCTGGCTGGAGCAGGTCGCCCCGCCCTACGAGGACGACGCGGAGGAGCACCTCGGTGTGCTCCACTCGCACCCGCGCTGGGTGGTCTCCGCGATGTGGGACGCGCTCGGCGTCTGGCAGCCGGAATCCGCCGGGCGTACGGCGATGGAGCAACTGCTCGCCGCCGACAACGACCGCCCCGCCGTCACGCTGGTCGCGCGCCCGGGCCGATCCACCGTCGCCGAGCTGCGCGAGGCGCTCGACGAGGACGCGACGGAGCCCGGACGCTGGTCCCCCTACGCGGTCCGGCTGGCCGAGGGCGGCGACCCGGCCGACCTCAACGCGGTGCGCGAGAACCGCGCCGGTGTCCAGGACGAGGGCAGCCAGCTGGTCGCCGCCGCCCTCGCCGCTGCGCCGCTGGAGGGCGGGGCGGACCGGGTCTGGCTGGACGGCTGCGCGGGCCCCGGCGGCAAGGCCGCGCTCCTCGCCGCGCTCGCTGCGGAGCGGGGCGCCGCGCTGGTCGCCTCCGAGGCCCAGCCGCATCGCGCGCGCCTGGTCGCGCGCGCCTTGGAAGGCAACCCCGGCCCGTACGCGGTGATCACCGCCGACGGCACGCGCCCGGCGTGGCAGCCCGGCAGCTTCGACCGCGTCCTGGTCGACGTCCCCTGCTCGGGCCTCGGGGCGCTCCGCCGCCGCCCCGAGGCTCGGTGGCGCCGCCGCCCGTCGGACGTCGCGAACTTCAACCCGTTGCAGCGCGCGCTTCTTCGCTCCGCGATCGACGCGACACGGCCCGGCGGTGTGGTCGGTTACGCGACCTGCTCGCCGCATCTCGCTGAGACGCGGATCGTCGTGAACGACGTCCTCAAGGGACGTGACGACGTGGAGTGGATCGACGCGCGGCCGTTGCTGCCCGGAGTGCCGGACCTGGGGGAGGGGCCGGACATCCAGCTTTGGCCGCATCTCCATGGCACCGATGCCATGTATCTGGCGTTGCTCAGGAAGAAGTAGTTCTCAACAAGGGGACGTTGCAACTTCCCAGGGGTGCGGCCCTGGCGAGGTGCAACGTCCCCTTGTCGTAAGCCGTACGGCATGATGGGCAGGAGATCGTCTACCCGAGAGTGCGTGAGATGCCCCAGATCTGTCCCAGCATCCTGTCCGCCGACTTCGCCCGCCTTGCGGCGGAGGCGGAGGCCGTACGCGGGGCCGACTGGCTGCACGTGGACGTGATGGACAACCACTTCGTGCCGAACCTGACCCTGGGCCTGCCCGTCGTGGAATCCCTGCGCAAGGCCACGGACATCCCGCTCGACTGCCACCTGATGATCGAGGACCCGGACCGCTGGGCCCCGCAGTACGCGGAGGCGGGCGCGGGGTCGGTCACGTTCCACGTCGAGGCCGCCAGCGCGCCGATCCGGCTCGCGCGCGACCTGCGTGCCCTCGGTTCCCGTGCCTCGATGGCGCTGCGGCCCGCGACGCCGATCGAGCCGTACGAGGACCTGCTGCCCGAGCTGGACATGCTGCTGATCATGACGGTGGAGCCCGGGTTCGGCGGACAGTCGTTCCTCGACATCATGCTGCCCAAGATCCGCCGGACCCGGCAGCTGATCGACCGTCATGGCCTGCAGCTCTGGCTCCAGGTGGACGGTGGCGTCTCCGCGTCCACCATCGAGCGCTGCGCCGACGCCGGCGCGGACGTCTTCGTCGCCGGGTCCGCCGTGTACGGTGCGGACGACCCGGCGGCGGCCGTCGCCGCACTGCGGGGGCAGGCGCAGGCCGCAACGGAGAGCGCGCCCTGGGTTCGCGCGCTCTGACGGCAACTGCTTGTAGCTAGCTACAATCCCATATGGATGATCCTCCAAGGCGCTGCCGGTTTTTCGGCCGATGCCTTGGAGCGTTGTGCCATGAACCGGAGTTCACAGATCCGTACGCTGGAGTCATGCGGTTCTTGAATCCCGGCACGGGTGCGCTGGACGATCGTCCCTCCGTTCCTTACGACCTCACGTACGACGACGTCTTCATGGTCCCCAGCCGTTCGGCGGTCGGTTCCCGCCAGGCGGTGGACCTGTCCAGCCACGACGGGACCGGGACCACGATCCCGCTGGTCGTGGCCAACATGACCGCGGTGGCCGGTCGCCGGATGGCCGAGACCGTGGCCCGCCGCGGCGGCCTGGTCGCGATCCCGCAGGACATCCCGATCGACGTCGTCTCCGATGTCGTCGCCTGGGTCAAGCAGCGCCACCTGGTCCACGACACCGCCGTGACGCTCGCGCCCGGCGCGACCGTCGGCGAGGCGATGTCGCTGCTGCACAAGCGTGCCCACGGCGCGCTGGTCGTGGTCGAGGACGGCAAGCCGGTCGGTGTGGTCACGGAGGCCGACTGCAAGGGCGTGGACCGCTTCACCAGCCTCTCCGCCGTGATGACCAAGGAGCTGCTGCTCCTGGAGGAGGGCATCGACCCGCGCGACGCGTTCGAGCGCCTCTCCGGTGCCCACCGCAAGCTGGCGCCGGTCGTCGACTCCCGTGGTGACCTGGTCGGCATCCTCACCCGCAAGGGTGCACTGCGGGCCACCCTCTACCGCCCCGCCGTCGACGCCGACGGCAAGCTGCGGATCGCCGCGACCGTCGGCATCAACGGCGACGTGGCCGGCAAGGCCAAGTCGCTGCTGGAGGCCGGGGCCGACGTGCTGGTGGTCGACACCGCGCACGGCCACCAGGAGTCCATGATCAATGCGCTGCAGGCGGTGCGCGGTCTCGACCCGCAGGTGCCGATCGTCGCGGGCAACGTCGTCTCCGCGGTCGGCGTGCGCGACCTGGTCGAGGCGGGCGCTGACATCCTCAAGGTGGGCGTCGGCCCCGGTGCCATGTGCACCACCCGGATGATGACCGGCGTCGGTCGCCCGCAGTTCTCCGCTGTGCTGGAGTGCGCCGCCGAGGCGCGCCGCCTGGGCAAGCACGTCTGGGCCGACGGGGGCGTCCGCCACCCGCGCGACGTCGCGATGGCGGTGGCCGCCGGTGCGTCGAACGTGATGATCGGCTCCTGGTTCGCCGGGACCTACGAGTCGCCGGGCGACCTCCAGACCTCGGCCGACGGTCGCCAGTACAAGGAGAGCTTCGGCATGGCCTCGGCGCGCGCCGTGCGCAACCGGACCGCCGAGGAGTCCAACTACGACCGGGCCCGCAAGGCGCTGTTCGAGGAGGGCATCTCCACCTCGCGGATGTTCCTCGACCCGGCGCGTCCGGGCGTCGAGGACCTGATCGACTCGATCATCGCGGGCGTCCGCTCCTCCTGCACCTACGCCGGTGCGGACTCGCTGGAGGACTTCCACCAGAAGGCGATCATCGGCGTCCAGAGCGCCGCCGGTTACGCCGAGGGCAAGCCGCTGCATGCCAGCTGGTAGGCCGATCACAGCTCCTCAGAGCCGCTGTCTGCTGACTCCCGCCAGGGGCGTGAGCAGGCAGCGGCTCACCATTCCGGTGGAGCGGTCCAGCGCGGCTGCCGCTGCGGCGAAGGCCTCGGGGTGGTCGCGCAGCTCCCAGAGCATCCGGGCCGAGGCCCAGGCGGCGTCCCGCGCGGCGTCGATACTCCACGAGCCGAGCAGGTGCAGCAGCGGGTCGGTGACGTCCAACTCCTGCGGCAGCGGCAGCAGTTCCTCGCGGATCCGGTCCTCGACGGCGGCCAGCACGTCGTTGATCCGGTGGAAGTCCACGGCCAGGTCGTCGGGCGCGCACTCCAGCGACGCGCACGTCTCGACGACCGAGAGCGGCAGGTCGTGCTCGATATGGCTGTTGATGCCCGACAGGGCGAACTGCACCGGCAGGATGTCCGGGTGGTGGCGCAGGTCCAGCAGTGGCCGCCAGCAGGCGGGCGGCGCGGACGCGTCGGCGGCGAGCGCGCCCAGGAAGCGGTCGGCGAAGAGGGTGGAGAGCCGCGCCACGTCGACGGGTGATCGGAACCAGCCCTCGTCGCCGAGGCGGTCGGTCACCGCGTCCGTCACCTGCAGGTACACCTCGCCGAAGACGCCCACCCCGTCCCCGGGCGGAAGGCCGCCGGTGGCGTCACCGATCCGGGCCGCCACGACGGTGACGGCGTCGGCGGGCGCGGTGCTCGGTTCGACGGCGTCCGTGGGCCCCGTCGTGTCGGTGGCGTCCAGGGTGTCCATGGCGCAAGCGTGCCAAGCCGGTGCGGTGGTGGGCGATCCGCCAGGCGGGTGGTCCGTGTCAGGGGGTGCCCGTAAGGTGGCTGAATGATCGTCATCGCGCAGCTGAGCGACATCCACATCGACGCCGGACGCCGCAGCGCGGCCCGGACCCGCGCCGTCATGCGGTACCTGGACCGGCTGCCCTACGACCTCGACGCGGTGGCGGTCACCGGTGACATCGCCGACCACGGCGCGCCCGACGAGTACGCGCGGGCGCGCACGCTGCTGACATCCCGGCACCCGGTCCTGGTCTGCCCCGGCAACCACGACGCGCGCGGCCCGTTCCGGCGGGTGTTGCTGGGTGAGCCGGAGCAGGGGGCGGAGACAGATCCCGAAGCAGACCGCGCGCCGGTCAACCGGGTGCTGGAGACCGAGCGGTTCGTCCTCGCGCTCTGCGACTCCTCCGTCCCGGGCGAGCATCACGGGCGGCTCGACGACTCCACCCTCGCCTGGCTCGACGGCGTGCTGACCCGGAGCCGGCCCGAGCTCCCCGTCCTGGTCGGGTTCCACCACCCGCCGGTCGTCGTGCACAACTCCTACGTCGACCACATCCGGCAGGTCGACGAGGAGCGCCTGGCCGAGCTGGCGGAGCGTCACCCGAACCTGCTCGCCTTCCTTGCCGGGCACGCCCACACCCCGGTGGCGACCACCTTCGCCGGACGCCCGCTGCTGGTCGCTCCCGGCGTCGTCTCCACGCTCCGGCTGCCCTGGGAGCACGGCCCGAGCGGCTCCGGCCAGGACGGCGCCGTGCACGAGGAACTGCCGCCCGCCCTGCTCTTCCACGTCATCGGCGACGACGGACGGCTGACGACGCACTACCGCTGCGTCGTCTGAGCCCGTTCGAAGCGGGTCACAGCGCTCCGGCGTCGCGGGCGGTCCAGACGGACGGGTGGACCGGACGCCAGCCCAGCTCCTCGCGGAGGGACAGGTTGTCGGCGATGCCGTCCCACGGGTCTGTGACCGGGTTGTCCGCGTTGGCCGACGGGAAGGTGGTGCCGTTGAGCCGGTGCAGGTCCCAGGCGGTGACCGGGGCGTCGTCGGCGGCGTTGTAGGTCCGGCCCTCGATGCCCGGCGTGCGCAGCGCCCGGTACAGGGCCTGGCCCACATCGGCGTGGTGCACCATCTGCAGGCGCCGGTGGGCCGGCCAGTCCGCGATGAAGCGACCGACCTGCTCCAGATGCGGGTCGCCCTCGCCGTAGACGAAGGCGAGGCGGACGGTCACCAGCGGCAGCCCGTCCAGCGCGCGCAGCCCCGCCTCCGCCTCCGCCTTGGAGGTCGGGTAGACGCCCCAGGCCGCGTCGGGCGCGGGGACGTCCTCGGGGTGCGCCGGGCGGCCGTGGCCGGGGCCGTAGACGAGGTTGGTGCTCGTCTGCACGAAGCGCCGCACTCCCGCGTCGCGCGCTTCGCGTCCGAGGGCGATCGCGGCGTCCCGGTTCACCGCCCAGGCCTCCTCGTCGGGCACGCCACGGAACGCCGCCGCCACATTGACCACCTGGTCGACCCCGGCCAGCGCCTTGGCCCGGTCCGCCTCCTCGCGCAGATCCCCGAGAACCACCTCGGCGCCCATTCCGGCGAAGGCCGCCCCGCGCTGCTCGTCCCGCACCAGCACCCGTACGGTCTCCTCCGCGCCCGCCCACTGCGCCAGCCGGGGTACGAACCTCCGTCCGACCTGCCCCGTCGCGCCGGTCACCAGAATCGTGGTCATCGTCGTCACCTTCCCGCTCTCGGTTCCTGTTCCCGTTCCCGTTCTTGTTCCGGGTACCAGCCTGCGACCTGCGGAACGGGCGTGGGAGAGACCTGCTGATCGGGGGACCGGCGATCCCTGGTTGTGCCGGACCCGAGCGACGACCATGGAGGCATGGACCGTAGAGAACGCACGGACCGGGCCGCGCTGGCCGACTTCCTGCGCCATGCCCGGACCCGGCTGGCACCGGCCGACGTCGGCCTGCCGGACGGTGCCCGTCGGCGCACGCCCGGCCTGCGGCGCGAGGAGGTCGCCTCACTGGCCGGGATGTCGGTCGACTACTACACGCGGCTGGAGCAGCAACGCGGTCCGCAGCCGTCCCCGCAACTGCTCGCCTCGCTGGCGAGGGCGCTGCGGCTCAGCGAGGACGAGCGCGACCATCTCTTCCACCTGGTCGGCCACGCGCCGCCGCGCACGACGACGGTCGCCGACCACGTCCGTCCGGGGCTGCTGCTGATCCTGGACCGGCTGTGGGACGTCCCGGCGGCGGTGCACTCGGCGCTCGGCGACGTGCTCGTGCAGAACCCGATGGCCAAGGCGGTGTGGGGCGACATCGACACGGGCGACCCGGAGGCGCGCAACCTGTTCTGGCGCTGGTTCACCGAGCCCGGTTTCCGGGACCGGAGCCCTGAGGACGAGCACGACCGTCTGTCCCGCGCCCACGCCGCGCACCTGCGCGCGGTCGCCACGGCCCGCCCGGACGACCCGCGTGCCCAGCGGCTGGTGCGGCGACTGCTGGCGGCCTCACCGGAGTTCGCCCGGCTCTGGGCCGACCACGACGTGGCGGTGCGCCGGAGCGACGTCAAGACCGTCCTGCACCCGGTCGTCGGCGCATTGGAGCTCAACTGCGAGATCCTCGTCGACGACGGCGGCGACCAGCGTCTCCTCGTCCACACGGCGAAGCCGGGCAGCGTGACGCAGGAACGCCTGGAACTGCTGCGCGTCATCGGCCTCCAGGACCTCACCGGCCCGGAGCCGACATCCGGCGGACGCGCGTAACTACCTGCCTGCGTCAGCCGGGTGATGAGAGACTCCCGGGGTGACAGGTGCGGTTGAGGCCACGATCGAGGCGCGGATCGCGCGCATGGCGCGGCAGTTGACGGGGGTTCACGGCGTCGTCGGGGTGATGCTCGGCGGCAGCCGGGCGCGTGGCGAGGCGCGGCCCGAGTCGGACTGGGATCTCGGCGTCTACTACCGCGGCACGCTCGACCTGGACGCCCTACGCGCGCTCGCGGCTGCGGCCGAGCCGCGCGCCGAGGTGCCGGGCGATGAGGTGGCGGGTCCGGGCGGCTGGGGGCCGTGGGTGAACGGCGGTGCCTGGCTGACGGTGGACGGCGTCCCGGTGGACTGGATCCTGCGCGATGTCGACCGGGTCCGCCGGATCTGGGACGACTGCCGCGCGGGCCGCTACGAGGTGGGCATCCAGCCGGGCCACCCGCTCGGCTTCTGGTCGCCCTGCTACCCGGGCGAGGTCGCGCTGGGACGCGTACTGGCCGACCCCTTCGGCGAGTTGGCCGCGCTGCGGGCCGAGACCCGCGACTACCCGGAGCCACTCCGGCAGGCCCTGTGCGACGCGGCGTGGGAGTCGGAGTTCCTCTGCGCCAATGCCCGCAAGTCCGCGGCGCGCGGCGACGTGCTGCACACCTCCCTCTGCCTGAGCCGCGCGGTCGGCGTGCTGACGCAGTCGCTCTTCGCCCATGCCCGGCGCTGGTACCTCAACGAGAAAGGGGCCTTCGCCGTGGCCGCGACGCTGCCCGCCGCGCCGCCGGACTTCACCGGCCGCGCCGCCCGACTGCTCGGCGCTGCGGGCACGACCGGGGAGCTGCTGACGGCGACGATCGCCGAGGCGGAGGAGTTGGTCGCGGACGTGCGGGAGCGCCTGGCGAGCAAGGACTGACGGGCAGTCAATGAGGAGGGAGTAGGGAAGGATGCGTCAGGAACGAGAACGGGCGCTGACGCTGCTGCGGCAGGCGGGTGCGGAGACGATCGACCACCCGGGCGGGACGCTCCTCGCCCACCTGGGCCGCGTCGACGCGCTGCTGACCTCCTGGGGCGCTCGTCCAGACCTGGCTCTCGCCGGTCTGTGTCATGCCTTCTACGGCACGGACGAGTTCCCGGTCGCCCTGCTCCCGCTCGACCGCAGGGCGGAGCTGGTGGCGGCGATCGGCACGGGCGCCGAGGAGCTCGTCCACTTCTACGCCTCCTGCGACCGCAAGGCCTCCTACCACGGCCTGACGGACGGGACCGCGCCGTTCGTGGACCGCTTCACCGGCCGCGCGACCTTCCCAGACCTCTCCGCCCGCCGCGACTTCGCCGAGCTGACCGCCGCCAACGAACTGGACGTCCTCGCCGCCAGCGCCGACATGCGCACCCGTCACGGTGCGTCCCTGCGCAGCCTCCTCACCCGCTGGGTGCCGCTGCTGTCGCCTGCGGCTCGTGCCCACTGCGCGACGGTGCTCGGCGTGAACGAGTAGGCCAGGCAGGATCAGTCGAACCGCACTGCGTCGCCGACGCGGACCTGACCTGGGCGGATGACCTGCGCGTACACGCCCGCGCAGGGTTCGGGGCCCATCGCGTCGAGGGGGACGACCCGGTTGTGCGCGGCGAGGACGCGGAGCGCGGCGGTGTCGCGGGGCAGGTCGCCGTGGGCGAGGGTGGGGACGGCACAGCGCGGGGTGCGGGCGACGATGCGCAGGAGCGGGGAGTCCGGGCGGTCGCCGATGCGCAGGCCTCGGCCGAGCCAGTCGTTCTCCACGAATCCCTCCGGACCGCCGTCGGACGCGGGGCGGGTGCGGAGGACCAGGTTCGGCCGGTAGCGCTCGGCCTCGACGCTGCCGCGCGGGCTCAGCGCGGCGATCCGGTCCAGTGTCGCGGTGGTGATCAGGTGCAGCGGTGCGAAGTCCACGAAGGTGCGGGGCGCGTCCGGCGGCACGCCCGCGCCCAGGCGGCCGAGGTCGACCGTGACGTCGGCCTCGACACCGCCGGCGAGCACCTCGTCCGGGCGGGCGCGGTCCAGGCTCGCGTCCGTCGGAGGAGTGTCGGTCAACGTGACCGCGCGGCCGACGACGGCGGACAGCCGGGCGCTCGACTCCCGTGCGGTGCTGGGCAGGTGTGAGCCGTCGGGAAAGGCGATGTGCACCTGGTCTGTGGCGGTGGACGCGGCGAGTGTCAGCGCCGCGCGCCACAGCCGGGGGTGTTTGGCGCTGACGACCTTTCCGGTCTCCCGGTCGAGCAGGGCCAGCCGCCGGTCGCCCTCCAGACCCGAGGCCGAGAGCCGTGCCTGCGGGACGGCCTCGCCGAGCAGGGACTTGACCGGGTGGCGCCGGAGCTGCGCCACGGTGGCGATCACGTCGGCAGGGACGTCGGGCTGATCACGGCTCATCTGCGGCAGTCTGGCGGGTGAGCGGCGTCTCGACCACCGAAATTGTCGCTCGCAGGCGGAGGACGGAGGGAGAATCGGCCTGTGGGAAAGACCTATGAGCGTATCGACGGCAGGCTGCGCACCTTTATCGAGGCGCAGCACATCTTCTTCACCGCGACCGCGCCGCTCGCCGGCGACGGCACCATCAACCTGTCGCCCAAGGGGCTGACCGGCTCGTTCGCCGTGATCGACGAGCGGACGGTCGCCTACCTCGACTTCGCGGGCAGCAACGCCGAGACCGTCGCGCACCTGCGCGAGAACGGCCGGATCACGCTGATGTGGTGCGCCTTCGACGGGCCGGCGAACATCGTCCGCGTCCACGGGCGCGGGGAGCCGGTCTTCCGGGACGACCCGCGCTGGTCGGAGCTGCTGGGCCACTTCCCGGACATCGACCCGACGCGGCACGGGCTGCGCGCGATCGTCGTCGTCCACGCCGAGCTGGTCCGGGACACCTGCGGCTACGCCGTGCCGTTCATGAGCTACGACGAGGACCGCACCCTGCACGGGTCGCGCTTCGAGCGCGAGACGGACGAGAGCCTGGACGCGTACTTCCACAAGAAGGAGTACATCGAGCACAGCATCGACGGCCTCCCGGGGCTGCCGCTGCCGCTCCCGGCGCTCCCTGTGCTGCCCGCGCGGGAGGCGTAGGGCGCTCGGCCGAAGGCGGCGGGATAGGCTCGCCTGCGAAGAGAAGCCCGACCGATCCCGCCCGCGAACGACAGGACGAACGCCCGTGTACGCCGTGCCCCTCGCCCCCGATGCCGAGCTGCGCCCGCTGGAGCCGTGGCAGGCCGAGGAGTTCCTGGCGCACATCGACCGAGCCCGCGCCAACACCGACCCGTGGATCCCCTGGGCCACCCGCACCACCGACCTGGCGTCCGCCCGCGCCACGCTCCAGAGCTACGCCGACAAGCAGGCCGCCGACGGCGGCCTGCTCTACGGGATCTGGCGGGCCGGGGTGCTGGTCGGCGGCGTGATGTTCGTGCAGTTCGACGCGGCGGCGGGCAACTGCGAGATCGGTGTGTGGGCCGAGCCCGCCGGACAGGGCCACGGGCTGATCACGGTCGCGGTGCGCCGCCTGATCGCCTACGCCTTCGAGGAGCGCGGGATGCACCGCATCTCCTGGTACACCTCCCCCGCCAACCTCCGCAGCCAGGCGGTCGCGCAGCGCGTCGGCATGTCCCTCGACGGGACGCTCCGCGAGCAGTTCCTGTACAACGGCGTTCGTCAGGACAGTCAGGTCTGGTCGCTGCTGGCTCGGGAGTGGCAGTCCTCTCGTTCTTGACTTCTCCATCTCCGGCCGCCACCGTACCGCCTGACGATCCATCAGAACCCGTTGCCCGCTGACCGCACACAGCCGAGCGCGGCCCGTCAGGAGGGGTACCGATGGAAAAGCCGGTGGAAGAGCAACAGTCGCACGCGTCCGTCTTCAGCCGCCGGATGCTGCTCGGCGCAGGCGCCGCAGCGGCGTTGGCGACGGCGGTGCAGTGGACCCCGTTCGGCCGGATCCCGGCGGCGAGCGCGGCCACGACCATCCCCGCGCCGCCGCAGTTCCCGGCGGGGATCCCGCTGTACCAGCAGACCTTCCAGAACTGGTCCGAGGAGATCACCGTCGAGGGCCTGTGGACGGCGTCCCCCGGCAGCGCCGCCGACGTGCTGACGCTGGCCAACTGGGCGCACGCCAACGGCTGGCGGCTGCGCGCACGGGGCGGCGGCTACAGCTGGTCGCCGCTGGTCGCCTCGCCGGGGACGCCCGCCAGAGTGCTGATGGTCGACACGACGACGTCGCTGACCAACATCACCGTCAATGCAGGGAGTCCTGCAAGCGTCACCGTGCAGCCGGGCGCGACCATGGACAACGTCCTCGGCACGCTCAAGAACGCGGGCCTGGGCCTGACCGGCTTCCCGGTCCTCGGCGCGTGCACGGTCGGCGGCGTACTGGCCAGCGGCGGACGCGGTACCGGCGTGCCCGCGGTGGGGGAGACTCCGCTGTCCGGCCACACCTACGGCTCCGTCAGCAACCTGATCACCAGCCTGACGGCCGTGGTCTGGGACGCCGGTCAGGGCGCGTACGTGCTGAAGACCTTCCAGCGCACCGATCCGGAGATCCAGGCGCTGCTGGTCAACCTGGGACGGATCTTCGTCACCGAGGCGACGCTCCGCGTCGGAGCGGACCAACGGCTGCGCTGCCAGAGCTGGTTCAACGTGACCGCCGCGGACCTCTTCGCGCCGCCCGCCTCGGCGGGGTCGCAGTCACTGGCCTCGTACGTCGCGCAGTCGGGGCGCGTGGTGTGCATCTGGTTCCCGTTCACCTCCTCGCCCTGGCTGCGGATCTTCACGCCGACGCCGAGCCAGCCCTGGGTCTCCCGGGCGGTGACCGGGCCGTACGACTTCACCTTCAACGACATCGTGCCGAAGAACGTCTCCGACCTGCTCTCGGAGATCGTCGCGGGCGACGCGTCGGTGACCCCGACCTTCACGGCGGCGCAGATGGACGCGATCAGCGCGGGCCTGGTCGCCACCGACACCTGGGACATCTGGGGCTGGTCCAGCGACGTGCTGCTCTACGTCCGGCCGACCACGCTGCGGATCACCTCGACCTGCTGCAACGTGGTGACCACGCGCGCCAACGTGCAGCAGGTGGTGAGCGACTTCTACGCCGAGTACAGCGCCAAGCTGGCGTCGTACGCGGCGCAGGGCCTCTACCCGATGAACGCGCCGCTGGAGATCCGGGTCACCGGGCTCGACCAGGCCGCCGACTGCGGCGTCCCGGGCGCGCTCGGCGCGCAGCTCTCGCCGCTGCGGACCCGACCCGACCACCCGGAGTGGGACACGGCGGTCTGGTTCGACATGACAACGGTGCCGGTCACACCCGGCTGCCACCAGTTCATGGGCGAGATGGAGCAGTGGTTCCGCAGCCACTACACCGGCTCGTACGGGGCGGTCCACAACGAGTGGCCCAAGGAGTGGGCCAACACCCCCTCCGGCGCCTGGACCGACACGACCGCGATGAGCGGCGCGATCCCCGCCTCCTACACCGACGGCCAGGCGGCAGGGGACGGTTGGGACGCTGCGGCGGCGACCTTCGCCGCGCTGGACCCGAACGGGGTCTTCGGCGGCCCGCTGCTGGACCAGCTGTCGCTCTGAACGGGCGGGGCAACGCTCAGCTCTCAGCGCACGGCTCTCGGCGCACGGCTTTCAGCGCACGGCGACGAGACGGGCGTCGACGACGATGTCGGAGGTGTCCGAGCTGCTGGAGGTGACCAGGCGGAGCTCGGGGGCGGTGGCGCTGTTCGTGACGTTCTTGGCGCTACCGGCGTTACCGGCATTCCCGGCGTAGGGACCGACGGCGTCCACGGAGAAGACGGCGGTGCGCCCGTCCTGGCGACGTACCTCGATCTGGTGGCCCGTGCGCAGGGAGCCCAGCTGGGAGAGGACCATCAGGGCGTTACCGGGCTGCCCCGGTGCGACGCCGTCCTTGTACCACCCGGCGACCTCGGGAATCCTGTCGCCCGGAGTAGCCGGAGTAGCCGGAGTAGCCGGGGCGCTCGGGGCGGCCGGGGCGGCCGGGGCGGAGAGCTCGCCGGAGCGGTCCAGCCCCAGGGGCGCGACGGGGGCGGCGAGCCCGATCGCGGGGATCGTGATCCGGGTCGGCGGGCTCCAGGCCAGCGGCAGCAGCATGGGCGCCGGCGGACGGGTGGGCGCGAGCGAGGTGGACGCGTACGGGTGGGACGCGGAGCCGCGCCCGGTGCTGGGGGCGGCCTGCGCGGCTACCCGCGTCGGCGGATGAGCGGTGCGGGTGCCGTCCCACATCATCCACGCGCTGATCAGGAACGGGAGCAGCAGCGCGACGAGCATCCGGCGGCTGCGCCGTGCGTTCGGAGCGGGGGCGGGTTCGGAGGGTCGAAGGTCGTCGTCCTGGTCCAGCGGGTCGTCGTAGAACCTCATGCGGGTGGCTTCGCTTTCGGCTGCGCGCGGGAGCGATCGTGCGGATCCAGCATGTGAAGGATTGTCAGATTTATCGGTTCTGAAAACGGCCCCACGTGACACCACCCGTTCGGCTGCGCACTCCACGACCTCGGCTCCGCCGCCCTGCGTCTGCCCGCAAGGCGGCGGACGCGGGCGATTAAGGTACTGAGTGCTGCCTGACGAGCCGGCCGTGACCTGTGGGGGCGCTCCTCGTGAACGATGTGGTGCTGCGCGGACCCGCCCGGTCCGGCGGCGAGGACGTGCTGCCCCAGGCGGTGAGCGTGGGGCGGGCCGAACTGCTGCTGCCCGCGCGGGCCCGCCGTCCGGAGACGCTGATCCGCTTCGTGCTGGGCCTGGTGTTCATCGCGTTGACGCTGCTGGTGGCCGAGGCCGCGCACGACACCATGGGCGGCCTGGAACTGGACGCGACCCGCGGGGCCGGGCAGGCGCCGCGCCTGCTGCTGGCGCTGGCCGGGTCCTTCGCCAGCACCGCCGTCGTGCTGGTGCCGACGGCCTTCGCCGTCTCTCAGCTGCTGCGGCACGGGCGTCGGCGCGTCCAGGACGGGCTGGTCGCCGCCACTATCGCGTTCGGGCTCAGCATGACGCTGAACCTCTGGTACTCGGAGCTGTTTCCGCAGGCGATCGTGTCCGTGCTGACCCCGCCCGAGGCGGCCTCGCCGTTCGACGGGCCGCTGCTCGCGCTCTCCGTTCCGGCCATCGCCTTCATGACGGCTGCCGGGGTGGCCCACCGTCCGCAATGGCGGTTCGGCCTCGACGTCGTGGTCGCCTTGAACGTGCTGACCGCGCTGGTGAGCGGCTACGCGGACGCGCTGTCGGTGCTGCTGTCGCTGCTGCTCGGCTGGACGACCGCGCACGGCACGGCGTACGCGATGGGCTCACCGAACGTCCGCCCGAACGTGGAGCTGCTCTTCCAGACGCTGCGTCAGGTCGGGTTCGCACCCACTGCGGCGTTCCGCAGGCTGGACCAACCGCCGCAGGAGCCGCAGCGCTACCTGGTCCGGCAGGCGAGTGAGGGCCTGAGCGAGGGCCCGAGTGAGGGCCCGCTGCTGGACGTGATGGTGCTGGACCGGGGGCGGTCCGCCGTCGGCTTCCTGCGCCGGCTCGGGCAGCGGCTGCGCCTGCGTTCCGCCCCCGAGCGGCGCAGCCTGCTCTCGCCCGGCGACGCCTTGCGGCAGGAGGCGCTGCTCACGTACGCAGCGGAGGCGGCCGGCGTCCGGACCAGGCGGCTGCTGGCCACCGCCGACCTGGGCCCGGACGCGTCGCTCGCGGTCTACGAGCAACTCACCGGGCGCACGCTCGACCAGCTCGACGACGCGGAACTGACCGATGGCCTGCTGCTCCGGATCTGGCGGCAGGTCCAGCTCCTGCACGCCCGGCGGATCGCCCACCGCGCCTTGGCGGCCGACTCCGTGTGGGTGGACGGGCACGGCGACGCCGGCCTGGTGAACCTGCAGGACGGTGACATCGCGGCCGGTGACCTCGTCCTGCGGACGGACCTCGCACAGCTGCTCACGTCGCTGTCCCTGCGGGTGGGGCCCGAACGCGCGGTTGCCGCCGCGCTCGACGTCCTCGGTCCGGACCGGCTCGGGACGGCGGTGCCGGTACTGCAGCCGCTCGCACTGCCGCGCAGCACCAGGGCCCGGCTGAAGGCGCTGGAAAAGGACCAGGCGAAGGAAACAGACCCGGACCAGGAGCCGGAGCTTGAGCAGAACCAGGGCACGCCCCTGCTCGCCCGGATCCGTGACGAGATCACGCGGGCCATCCCCGAGGCTCCGGTCGAGGCCGTCCGGCTGGAGCGACTGCGCCCGCGTACCCTGATCGCCGTCCTGGGACTGGCCATCGCCGGCTACCTGTTGGTGCTCCAGCTCTCCAGCAGGAACACCAACCCGTTCGACGCGCTCACGCAGGCGCGTCCCGGCTGGATCGCCGTCGCGGCGGTCCTCTCGGCGGGCGGATTCGTGGCCGCCACCATGAGCTTCGTCGGCTTCGTCCCCGAGCGGCTGAACCTGCGGCGGAGCCTGCTGGCCCAGGTGGCCGGAGGGTTCGTCAACATCGTGGCGCCCAGCGGCCTGGGCGGGATGGCCCTGGGCACGCGCTTCCTGCACAAGCAGGGGCTCTCGACGCGGCAGGCGGTGGCCAGCGTCGGCGTCGCCCAGGCCGTCGGGCTGGTCCTGCACATCCTGCTGATCTTCGTCTTCGGCTTCCTGGCCAGTGGCCAGTACCGGACGCCGTTCACGGACTCGACGGACCTCGTGGTCGCGCTGCTCGCCGCTGGTGCCCTCGCGCTCCTCGCCGCCGCCGTCCCGCCGCTGCGGCGTTGGGTGGTCGCCCGTCTGCGGCCCATGATCAGCGGCATTCTGCCGCGGATGCTCGACCTGCTGCAGCAGCCGGGCAAGGTGGCTGTGGGCGTCGTCGGACAGCTGCTGGTCTCGCTGCTCTCCGCCGCCTGCCTCTACGCCTGCGCCCTCGCCTTCGGACAGCACCCCGGCTTCGCCGAGGTGACCATCGCCAACCTCATCGGCGGCACCCTCGGCCAGGCGGTCCCGACCCCCGGCGGGGTGGGCGGGGTCGAGGCGGTGCTGGCCTACGCCCTGCAGACGACCACCGGGATGCCCTACGACGTCGCGCTGCTCCAGGTCCTGCTCTACCGGATGCTGACGCTCTGGCTGCCCGCCCTCCCAGGGTGGATCGCCTACCTGTGGCTGCAGCACCTCGACGCCGTCTGACCCTCCCCGTCGACTGAGCCGTGTCTGATTGGTCGCGCTTTGTGGGCCCGATTTAGCACGAGGATTCGGCTCTGGTCCGTGTTTCGCACGAATCGGCGAGGCAGGGGGAGGCTGCGTATCATCATCGGCTCATGGAACCCGACGCCGATCTCGTCCGGCCGTATGTCGCCCGGCTGGGCGGGCAGACGGTTGAGACGGCCGTGCCTGCGGTGGAGTGGGGCGATACGGCACCCTCCCGGGAGGGTCCTGTTCCTGCGGAGAGGCGCGTGGCTCCCGGCCCGACAGGGCCCGTGGGTGGTGGCGCGGACGAGCACCGGGGGTCCTCCCCTCGTGGGCGAAGGGTTCTGCTGCTCGCCGGAGCTCTGCTGACGTCCGCCGCGGCGGCGCTGATCCTCGCCGGCACGCTGGGCGGCGGCACGCCGGTCCACGGCTCCGCGCCCGCTCTCGCGTCCGCGACCTCCGAGCCGGTCAACCCGACCGTCCTGCCGCAGCGAAGCCCGCTGGCCTCCCGCACCCCGACGGACGGTGCCACGACGCGGGCTGCGCTCGGGCACCCCGTCTCGCCGTCGGCTTCGCCCACGCCGTCGTCGGCCGTGTCCGTGTCCGTGTCCGGGGCGGCGTCGCCGTCCGCCGACGGCACCCTGCGTCCGGGGGACACCGGGCCCGCCGTGACGCACCTGCAACAGCTGCTCTTCGAGCAGGGGTTCACCTACGTCTCGACCACCGGCGTCTACGATGCGGCGACCACACGCGGCGTCACCCAGCTCCAGCAGGACCGCGACCTGACCGGCGACCCACCGGGCGTCTACGGTCCGGCCACCCGTGCGTCGTTGGAAGGCAGCGACTGAGCTCCGTCTCCCGTCCGCGCTACGGCCGCCGTGCGGGTACCACGCGTGCCCGCGGGACGACCTGCGATTTCAGTGGCCCGCCGCGCACCACGCGGCGGCGATGGTCTCCACATGTGCCCTTGCCTGGGCGAAGCCTGCGCGGGCGGCGGAGGCGCGCCGGGAGGGGTCGAGCATGTTGCGGCCGAAGGCGCGGCGTGCGGCGCGGTCCGGGGTGATCAGGACGACGCGGGAGCCGGAGTCGGCAAGGCGTGCGGCCTGGGAGCGCGGGCTGGCGATGGGCCCCGCCCCGACGGGCAGGGGCGCGATGACGACGACGCTGCGGTAGCCCGCCGCGAGGTCCGCGTTGGCGGAGGAGCGGATGCCGCCGTCGATCCAGGTACGGCCCGCCGCGCGGGTCGGGGGCCAGACGCCCGGCACCGAGCAGCTCGCGGCCACCGCGTCGAGCAGGCCCAGCTCGCCGTCGCGGTCCAGGGCCGCGAACTCGCCCGTCTCCGCGTCGACGGCCGTGACCACCAACCGGCGTTCCGGCCCCGGCCACTCGTGGCTGAGCAGCCGCCGGGCGATGCTCGCGCGCTGCGGGGACGGGGTGGTTCCGGAGTCGTCGCCCTTGGCGCCTGCCATGGCCAACTCGCCCATCCGGACGCCGAAGGACCGGGCGTCGCGCGACCGGGCGACCTCCCAGGCGAAGCGCAGCATCGCCGACGTGCCGAGCGAGCCGGACGCCTCACCGGCCTCCACGGCCGCGATCTGCCGCTCGTACAGCTCCTGGACGCCGAGCAGGCCGGACGTGAGCTGTGCGCCGACGACCGCTCCGGCGGACGTGCCGATGACGACGTCCGTCGTCCCGGCGAGGTCGATGCCCGCCTCCGCGAGGCCGTGCAGGATCCCGCACTCCCAACCGATGCCGGTCAGTCCGCCGCCGCCCAGGACCAGCGCCTTGTCGCGCTTGCCGCTCACCGCATCCGTGTTCACCGTGTTGAGCGAATCCACCGTGCCCCCTCCGACTCCCGGCGCACCCGAACACCGGATCGCAGCAGAACATACCCGCTGTCTGTGACCGGGTACGCTGCCGAGGCCGGTCGGACCGAAGGCGGGGGAGCCATGGCAGCGTTGCTCGGCGTCGTGATCGAGGCCTCGGACGTGTCGGCGCTGCGCGCCTTCTGGGGCGCGGCGCTGGGCTGGCAACCCTCGGCGGACGGCAGCGAGTTGCACTCGCCGTATCCGGGCCGTCCGATGCTGCGCTTCGCCGCGGCGGGCGGGCCCAAGCGTGGCAAGAACCGGCTGCACCTCGACCTGGCGGGCGGAGCGGACGAGGTGGCGCGGGTGCGGGCCCTCGGGGCGGAGCCCGTCGACATCGGGCAGGGAGCGGTGCCGTGGGCGGTGCTTGCCGATCCAGAGGGGAACGAGTTCTGCGTGCTGCCGCACGCCTCGGCGGACGACGGGCTCGCGGCGCTCGCACTGGACGCCGCCGACCCGGCCGCCCAACTCCCGTTCTGGCAGCCGCGGACCGGCTGGGAGGTGGTCGACCGGGGAGCGTGGGGCGTCCGACTGCGTCATCCGTCCGGCACCGGGCCGACGTTGGTGATAGGCCCGCCTGCCGCGCCGAAGTCCGCGCCGAACCGGCTGCGGCTCGCTGTGTCTGCGGCGGGCTCACCGCCGGGCTGTCCGGCGGGCTCACCGGCGGGTTCTGCGGCGGGCTCTCCGGAAGCCGAACTCGTCGACCCGGAGGGCAACGAATTCGAGGTGTGGTGAGCTGTGGTGAGCCGTGGCTGACGGGGTGGGCGTCAGGCCGTCGCGAGCGACACGTCCGTGGACTTGACCAGTGCCACCACCGAACTGCCCTGCTTCAGGCCGAGATCGGTGACGGCGTCCTTGGTGATCGCGGCGGTCAGCTCGCCGCCCTCGATGGAGACCTTGACCGAGGCCATCGCCGCACCCGCGGCGATGGAGGTGACGGTGCCGGGCAGCTGGTTGCGGATGCTGAGGCCGGAGACCGAACCCGTCGCCAGGGAGACCTCGGTCGCCTTGATCACGGCCTGGACGGCGGTGCCCTCGGCCAGCTTCAGCTCGTCGGCGGCGTCCGTGGTGATCGCGGCGGTGACGACCTGGCCGCCGGTGAGGCGCGCCTTGACCTGGGCCATCGCCGTGCCCTTGGTGACGGACGTGACGGTGCCGGGGATCTGGTTGCGAATGCTCAGGGTGCTGTCGGAGCTCTGGGCCATGACGGAAACCTCGCGTGTTCTCGAAGTGAACGAAGGTGACGACGGTTTCACCGTATCCATTCCGTGATATCCGAATTCCTGTGCCTTTGCAGATGCGAGCCGATTGCCGTTTTTGCTCTGGCATGTCGGTCCGGATTCACACGTCCGGCGCGAATCCGGGCGGCGCGAGCGGCGCACGAACGCTGCGCGAGCGTCCCTCACGTACTACGATCAAGGTCGTTGCTCGGCGTGGCATGCACACGCCTGTGTGACGCGAAGGGGTGGCTGCCGATCGGGCTGGTCGGCTCGTTCAACGGCCCTGTGCGGGCCTCCGTCCACCGGCCGCCGCCCCTTCCTGGACTTACCGCTCCGCTTCCTGGGCCTTACGGCTCCGCCGGAGCCCGATCGCCCAAGTCCACGGCGAGCAGCGGGAGCATCCGGCCCGGGATCGATCCGGACGGGGTCTCGCCGATCCGGACCGCACCGCGCGACAGGTAGAACGGCTCGGCGTGCGGATCCGCGTCGATCGTGAGCCGGGCGAAGCCGGCGGCGCGGGCGATCGCGCAGGCATGGGCGAAGAGCCGGCCGCCGACACCGTGCCCGATCGCGGACGGGTCGACGTACAGCAGGTTGAGCGCGCCCGTCGGGGGCAGGTCCCGACTCAGAGCCGCGATCCCCACGGCGTTGCCGGAGCGCTCTGCCACGAAGACCCGATCCGGTGTCAGATCAGCGGGGCGGAGCGTCAGTTCCTCCCGGCAGGCCTCGATGAAGTCCGCGTCGTAACCCCAGTGCGCCTTGGAGCGGAGCACCAGTTCCGTCAACTCCCCGGCCTCCTCCGGCCTGGGAGGCCGAAGCGAGACGGCGCTCAGCACGGCATCGGCTCGACCCAGCGCAGATGGCCGTCGACGACGGCCAGGGTGCGCCGTTCGCCGTCCGGGCCACGGAGGTTGAGCGCCGCGCCGAAGCGGTCCGAGGTGCGGGGCAGCGCGGGATCCGGCGCCTCCTCCAGGGAGAGCCACCACAACGGCCCGTCCGCGCCGAGCGACTCGATCCCGGCGTCGAAGGCGTCCAGATGGTCGGCCGGGACGTGCATCCGGGTGCCGGAGTGGTAGACCACGCGCGGCTCGCCCGCCGGAAGGGATGCGGCCAGCTCCGGCAGGACCACGGCGGCGTCCCCGGCCCGGATCTGTGGCGCGTCGGCGGCGATCAGCTCGGACGCGGCGCTGAACAGGCGGCGCTGGTCGTGGTTCTCCGGCCAGATCAGCGCCTCCAGCCAGCGCCTGTCCTCCGCGTCGCGGATGTCGATCGGGTTGAGGTCGACGCCGAGGACGCTGGCCACCTTCGGCAGCGTGTCCAGGTCCGGCAGCGGGCCGTCGCCGAGCAGCTCGGCGGCGAGCTGGACCGGCGAGTCCGGGTCGCCGAAGTGCTGGGCGCCGACGGTGTAGCCGTAGCGGTCGTAGCCGAGGTTGAGGCCCGCGCTGGTGCCGACCTCGATCAGGTGGACCGGGGTGCCGTCGGTCTCGGGCAGCAGTGTGGCCAGGCCGTAGCGCAGCGCCAGCGAGCGCTGCACCTGGTTGGTCTGTACGAGCCGGGAGCTGATCAGCGAGGTCAGCTCCCACTCGTACGCGGCACAGAACGCCCGCAGCGCGGCGCCGACCGCCTCGCCGGCGGGCACCGGATCGGCGACCCGGGACGGGAAGAAGGCCGCGAGCGGATGGTCGACCCCGGACAGCAGCACGTGGTGCACCGCACCGAAGAAGAGGAACGTCGGGTACTGCCCCGCGCGCCCGCGCGAGGCCAGGTCCAACAGTGCGTCGTCCTCGGCGACGACGCGTGCGAGCGAGCGGTAGAGCGGGGAGGTGGTGAACTCCCTGGCGTCCGCGAAGGCGTTACGGATGGACGCCCGCGGATCGTTCGCGATCTTGTCCGTCATGGGCCGACGGTAGCCCACGGATGCCGGGCACCGCAGGAGGTTTGGGCAACGGTCAGGCGGTGCCCAGGAGGACGCCGGCGGGGCGGCTGAAGGCCGGGCTCACCTGGGCACGGGTGCGGCTGAGCTGCTTGATCCAGCGAGCCCGGGGCCGTGGGCGCTAGGCGTCCCGGCGGAGCAGCAGCAGGGCCAGGTCGTCGCGCTGCGCGGTGGCCGCGGCCCGGGGGCGGACCAGACGGTCCGCCAGGCTCTCCCAGACGGTCTGCGCCGGCGGACGCCCCTCGCCCACCAAGGCGGCGAGCAGACGGTCGACCGACTCGTCGTAGGACTCCTCGCGGTCCTCGATCAGGCCGTCGGTGTAGAGCAGCAGGCCCTCGCCGACGCCCAGTCGGTGCTCGACGAGCGGATACTCGGCCGTCGGGTCGACGCCCAGCGGCGGACCGCCCGGCAGGTCCAACTCCCGCGCCGAGCCGGAGGTTTCGAGTCGAACTGGGAGCGGGTGACCGGCGCGGGCGGCCCACAGTCGCCCGGTCGCCGGTTCCAGCGTCAGGTAGCAGCAGGTGGCGAAGAGGTCGGTGTCCAGGTCCGAGAGGAGCCGGCCGGTGCGCGCCAGCGTCCCGGCGGGGTCGTGGCCCTCGCGGGCGAACGCGCGTAGGGCGATCCGCAGTTGGCCCATCACCGCCGAGGCGCGGGCGCTGTGGCCCTGCACGTCGCCGATGACCAGCCCGACCCGGCCCTCGTCCAGCTCCAGCACCTCGTACCAGTCGCCGCCGACCTCCATCCCGGCCGTGCCGGGCCGGTAGCGCACGGCCACGGTGTGGTGCGGGACCTGCGGGACGCGGCGCGGCAGCATCGCGCGCTGCAGCTCGGTGGCGCGCTGGTGCTCGGCGTCGTAGAGCAGGGCACGGCCGAGCGCGTGCGCGATGATGCCGCTCAGCGCGGTGAACAGGGAGCGTTGCGCCTCGTCGAACCGGCGGGCGCCGGGATAGCCGAAGAGGCAGCTGCCGTGCCGCTGGTCCGAGGAGGCCAGCGGCAACACCGCCCACGTCCGCACGACGGGCCTGCGGCCGGGCGGCGGCGGAGCCGAGATGCCCTCGACGAAGACCGGCTTCTCCTGCACCAGCGCCCGCCGCATGGCGGCTGCCGCCGCCGGACGCAACGGATGCAGCTCCTCGGGGAGCGGCTCGTGCAGTGTGACGGTACCGATCTCGTGCGGGTCGCCGGTCGGCGTCAGCGAGACGAGCAGCGTCTCGGCGCCGAGGGACGGGCGGACCATGTCGGTGAGCACCTGCATCACGTCGTCCGCCGTGGTCGCCCGGGAGAGCGCGCGGGTGATGGTGAGCAGGAAGGCGTCGGTGGTGTCGAAGGTCGGCGCGGCGTCAGGGTCACTGGCCAGGGCCGCGGTCGGCAGTGCCGGATAGCCCCCGTCGGGGCCGTCGGAACTGCGGTCGAGCAGCAGGCCGAGGACGCGTTCCGGCCGTCCGTCGGCGCCGAGCAGTACCTCGCCGCGCTCCTCGATCCGGCGTATCCGGCCGTCGGGGTGCACGATGCGGTAGTGGTTGTGGTAACGGCCGCCTCGTTCCAGCGCCTTGGCGGTGGCCGCCGCCAACCGGGCCGCGTCGGCGGGATGGAGGGCGTCGAAGAAGGCGTCGGCACGCCCGTCGAACTCCTCGGGGGAGACGCCGACCAGCGCGCAGACGAAGTCGTCCCAGTGGACCGCACCGGAGGCGACGTCCCATGCGAACAGCCCCGCGCGGGCGGCGTCGAGCGCCTCGGGAAACGTCACGGTCGGCGGCTTTGACGGGGACTCGGTCGGGGGCTCGGCCGGGGACTTCTTAGGGGACTTGCGGGACTTGAGTGACTCGGGGGTGCTGGGCGAAGACGGCTCCGGCATGGCCGTGCTCGGCGATGGTCCCTCGTCCACGTCCTCGTCCCCGCTCCTCCGCCGGTCCGGCCCGGCGGTCCACGCCGGGAAACCGGGGAGCCGGGGCACCGTCGATTATCAGCACGATTATGACGACTGTGCCCCGGCCCGCAACGCGGCGCGCCGTTCGACCGGGCCGCGTGGGCCCGGTCAGTGTCGGGTCAGACCCGGTCGGCGGCGATCAGCAGGTACTGGAAGCTGCCGTCCTTGTAGGCGTTGAGGAAGCTCTTCTCGATCCCGGTCACCAGGTGCGACTTGGCACGCAGCTCCCAGTAGGGGATGGTCGCCGCGGTCAGGTCGATGACGCTGACCGGGACGAGACGATTGGCGGCCATCTCCTTGAAGTACGTGCTGCGCGGGTGGATGTCGCAGATGTAGTGCGCGTTGATCTCACTGACCGCGCGCGAGGGCAGGCCGTAGGTGTCGTTGTAGCAACCGGTGATGGTCACGTACCGGCCACCGCGCCGGAGTTGCCGCGCGTGCTCGGCGAAGAGCAGGCCCAGCTCGACGTACATGGTGCTCTCGTTGTTCCAACTCGCGTCGAAGGCACCGGACTCGAAGCCGGTGTCCAGCATGTTCCGCAGGTGGAACCGGACCTTGTCGGAGACCCCGCGCAACTGCGCCTGCTCGTTGGCGAAGTCGACCTGGGTACGGGAGATCGACACCCCGTCCACCCGGCAGCCGAACCGGGCGTTGGCCACCATGCTTCCGCCGCCGCGACCGCAGCCCGCGTCCAGCAGGCGGCTGTCCGCCGTGATCGGCCCGAGGCGGTCGGCCAGCAGCTGCGCCTGTGCCGACTCCAGCCGGTGGAGCTCCTGCACGATCCGCTCTTCGCGGGTCGCGTCCGGGCCTTCCAGCACTGACCAGTCGGGCTCACCGATGCCGTAGTGGTGGTGGTAGAAGCCGTCGACCTCGCCGAGGCGCAGGTTGACCGGGTTGCGCTCGGCGTTCCAGTAGTCGGCGACGGAGTCCTGGTAGGGGCTGGTCCGGTCGGCGTAGGACTGGCCGTGCATGGACTGGCCCGGGATGGCGGACTTCTCGCTGAGGATCACTGATCTACTCCGGTTCTCTGATGTTCTCTAGATGCTGTGCCGGATTATCGGCACGGTGAGACTGCCCGGCCGCGTGCTGCGGCCGAGCGTTGAGGGAGAAGAGCTGAGGCAGGTGGGGTGACGGACCGTCACTTCCGGTCAGGACGCCGCCCCGGCATCGGGCGTGGCCGCCTCGGTGGCGTGCGCGGCGGCCTCGGTGGAGGACGTCCCGTGGTAGCGGGCGCTGGTGGCGTGCCACTCGTGGCTGCCGCCCATCCAAGCCCAGACGCCGGCGAGGAACCGCTTGAGTTCCGGCGAGCCGGCGGCGATCAGCACGGCGCACTCCGCCTCGATGGTGTGCATGATCTCGTCGTGGATGGCGGCCGCGCGGTCGACCGCCTCCTGGAGGGAGCAACCCTCCTCGGCGGCGATCAGGTTGGGCAGGTTGGTGTCGGTGGGGTCCTCCTTGGCCATCGAGTACAGGTCGTTGAGCAGGACGTTGGCCACCCCCGCGTAGAGGTAGGTCCGGCGCACCCGGTGGTCGGCGAACTCGTGGATCGGCAGCTCGTACCCGCCGACGGGGTCGATCAGCACCATGCACGGGAAGAAGGCGTTCTCGTAGCGATGCAGCAGGTACTCCCAGACGGCCGGACGCCGCCCCGAGCTCCGCCACTCGGCCTCCTGGCCGTAGCCGACGAACATGACCGCCAACTCGTGCCGCAGGCGCGCCACCTGGGTCGGGTTGGCGATGGCGGAGAGCCCGGCGAGCGCCGAGCGGAACGCGCGCAGCACCGGCTCCTGCCGCACCACGTCCTCGAACTGCACCCCGTACGCGCCCGGCAGCCGGACCGGGTCGATCACGGCATGGGCCAACGCGATGCGAGGGCCGATGAGTTCGGGACGGGTGTCGTCGCCCTCGTCCACCCAGTGGTCGTCGACCGCCCACTCCGACAGCCCGCAGCGTGCGGCGGCCAGCAGCCGGTCGGGGTCGTCGGTGTCGGGGTGGGCCAGCATGAAGAGCCGGCCGAAGTCGTGCGACCGCAGCCGCTCCAACCGCCCCTGGAACAGGCCCATCTGCTCGGCCCACGCGACGAGTCGGTCGTTGACCAGCTCGCCCAGCGCCCTGTTGTCCCGGCTTGCCTTCGGGCAGTACAGCGGCGGAACGGTCACGTTGCCCATCCGGACCGGCGTGCCCGTACCGGGCGCCACCGCGGGCCCGGGCACGCCGGGCGCGGGAGCTGCGTCCGTTGCGACGGACGCGTCCGGCACGGGCGGGCGGAAGAGTCGGATCGCCGTGGTGCCCGGCCCCTCAGGGCCGGAGAGCAGGCGGCTCAGTACGTCGGCGTCGAGGCGCAGCATGGTTCCCTCGCTTCTGGCTTCCCGTGCCTTCTAGGATCGCGGCGCGGCGACGTCGACGTTCTCCAGGACCCCGATCGCGTCCGGGACCAGCACGGCCACCGAGTAGTAGGCGCTGACCAGGTAGGACAGGATCGCCTTCTCGTCGATGCCCATGAACCGCACGTTCAGGCTCGGGTCGACCTCGTCCGGCAGACCGGTCTGGTGCAGGCCGATCACGCCCTGGTTGTCCTCGCCGACACGCATCGCCAGGATCGAGCTGCTGTGGCCCTCGACCGGGATCTTGCCGCACGGCAGCAGCGGCACGCCGCGCCAGGCGGGGACCTGGTGGCCGCGCCGGGTCACCGTGTCCGGGTAGATGCCGCGCTTGTTGCACTCGCGGAAGAAGGCGGCGATGGCCTTGGGGTGCGCGAGGAAGAACTCGGTGTTGCGGCGCATGCTGAGCAGCTCGTCCAGGTCGTCCGGGGTGGGCGGACCGGACCAGGTGTTGATCCGCTGGTCGTACGCGGTGTTGTGGAGCAGGCCGAAGTCGCGGTTGTTGAGCAGCTCCCACTCCTCCCGCTCGCGGATCTCCTCGATCGTGAGCTTGAGCTGCTGCTCCGTCTGGTTCATCGGGCTGTTGTAGAGGTCGGCGACGCGGCTGTGGATCCGCAGCACGGTCTGCGTGACGCTCAGCTCGTACTCGCGCGGCGCGAGTTCGTAGTCGGCGAAGGTGCCCGGCAGGACCGGCTCGCCCTCGTGCCCGGCACTGAGCTCGATCTGGGCCTCACCGGCCCGGTTGGTGGCCCGCTGCGACTCGGAGACGAACCCGTCGATGTGAGTCGCCAGTTGGGGCGCCCGGTCGAACAGGTCCTGCACCCCGGACCAGGGCAGCACCATGACCGTGCCGGAGGTGGCGGCCTGGGCGGTGTGCAGCCACAGCGGGTCGCTGGTCAGCACCGCCTCGTCGCCGAGGTGGTCTCCGTCGGCCACGGTGCCCAGCACGTTGGTGGTGCCGTACTTGCCGGTGCTCAGCTGGTTGATCCGGCCGTGGGCGACGATGAAGACCTCTTCGATCGGCGTCCCCTCCTCCACCAGGACCTCTCCGGCGCGGAAGTCGCGCGGCCGGAACCGGGAGGCGAGCTCGGCCAGCACCGCGTCGTCCGTGAAGTCCCGCAGCGCGGGGATCTCGCGCAGCGTCTCCGGGATGATCCGGACGTCGTCCGCACCGTTCTGCACGAAGCCGACGCGACCGCGCCCGACCGCCAGGCTCAGTCGGCGGTTCACCCGGTAGGTGCCACCCTTGACGTCGACCCAGGGCAGCGACCGCAGCAGCCACCGGGAGCTGATGCCCTGCATCTGCGGGGTCGACTTGGTGGTGGTGGCGAGATTGCGCGCGGCCTTGGTACTGAGGCTCTGCTGGTCGGGAGCGCTGCCGTTGACGTCGGCCGAGCTCTCCGGGGCCTCGATGGACATGGTGGATTCCTCCTCTGCGGCGCGTGGATGCGCACGGTTTCCAGTAAGCGGGATCGGCCGATGCGGTGGGGCGTGGAACGGGACCGGGCATGTTGAAAGTTGGCGGGCGTTGAACGCGTGGCGGTTCGAATTCCCTGTACGGCACGGGAGTTGGCGTGGAAGGCGGGGCGCCTCAGTACGCCACGGCCGCGCGGGACGAGCGCGACATCAGCGGCTCGCTGCGCGCCAGCACGGTCCGTCCGGCGACGCTGGTGCGGAACGGCCGCAGGCGCCCGCGCAGCGAGCGCAACGCACGGTCGGCGCGCCCGGAGTGGAGCAGCGGGTAGTCGTCGAGGAAGTCGTGCCAGGAGGCACAGGCCTGTTCCAGATTGCCTGCCTCCAGCAGCAGCGTGCCCAGCCGGTCGGTGGTCACGGCGCGGGCGCGGCGCTCGCCCGGGGGTCGCTGCTGCAAGGAACGTCGCAGCGCGCCGATCGCCGCCCGTACGTCGCCCAACGCGGCGAAGACCTGGGCCTGCTGGCTCTCGTGGGCCGCCTCGTGGTAGCCGCCTCCGTCCCCGCTCTCGGTGCTGCCGGCCCGGGAGAGGAGCTCGGAGGAGTGGGCGAGGGTGTCCAGCGCGCGTCGCTGGTCACCCCGTCCGGCTGCGGCAACAGCCAGTTGGCCGAGCACGGCGGCGGCGCGCAGGGCGGGCAGCCGCGGCGCGTGCGTGGCTGCTGCCTCGGCCAGCTCCAACGCCTGCGGCCGGTGGCCGAGATGATGCGCCTGCATGCTCAACGCCCGTAACGCGGCGGCCTGTCCGGGTGCGTCGTCCGCCTCGACGGCGAGTCGTGCGGCGGTGCGGTAGTACGCCTGAGCGGTGCCCTGGTGCTCCACGTCGAAGCACATGAACCCGGCGAGTGAGGCGAGTTGGGATGCGACGACCAGCAGGTCGCGGCGCACCCTGGGGGCGGCCGGGCTCTCCAGCCACTCGGCCACGCTGCAGCGCAGGTAGCCGGTCAGCGCGCTGCGGGAGTGCCCGCCGCCGAACGAGGTGTCGACGGCGGCGAGGGAGCGCAACATCGCCTGCGCCGAGCGGACATGGGCGGCCTCGACCCGACGCGTGGGTGGGGCGTCGGCCGGGTTGTACGGCCTCGTGTGCACCGGGTCCGGCTCGAACTCGCGCTGGTACGGCAGGGCGCGGGACCGGTCGAGCGCGGTGAGCGTCGCCGCCTGGTTGAACGTATCTGCAGGGGCCCGGGCATGGTCCGGTGGCGCCCCCGGAGCGGGGGACCCCGGCGTCGCGAAGCCGGTGTCGGCGAGGGTGACGCGGCGGCGCAGGCCACGGGCGAGCGCTTCGGCGACGAGGGCCGCGACGGCTGTCGGGGGCCTGGTCCCGGCCATCCAGTGGGCGACGGAGGTGCGGTCGTAGCGCAGCTCCACTCCGCTCTCCGCTCCGGCCCGGTTCACCGCCCGGGCCAGTTCGGCGCCGGTCCAGCCGGCCTCCTGGGCGAGTGCTCGCAGACGGACGTTGGGTTCGCGTCGCGCCATGGCCGTGCGGTCCTCCATCGTTCGGTGCCGTCAGACGTTCGGTGCCGTCAGGTCGGCTGTCCGGTGTCCGGCGTCCGGCAATCGGACGCCCCGCTTAGGTCATGGACCGCGCGGCACCCGCCGATGCGCGCTGGCGTCGGCGCACGGTTGCATGGACCGGCGCACTGGCATATGCGCGTGCTGCACATGACAACAAGATTTGTGGAACGTGAGGGTTTATCAGAATGTATCGACGGACCTGGGCAGATGTGTCGCTCTGAGTCAGAAGCGGAATATGATCAAGATCGCTTGAAGTGTGCGGAAAATGATCGAGTGTGTTCCTCTTCCGATCACCTGGGGAGGCATGGACGGCATCCGCCCACATGGCCCACCCGGCGCGCGCACAGCCGAAGCGCCGGGGAAGCTGGCCTGGCCGCGTGGACGGTTCGGGCCGTAGGCCGCGTACAAGCGGACGGACACGTGGACGGACACGTGGACGGACACGTGGACGGACAACGTGGACGTACAAGAGGACAACGGGACACCAGGAGGCCGGGATGGCGTATCAGACGTGGTCGACCCCGCCACTGTTGCCCAACACCGAGGCCGTACCGGAGCTGGACCTGCCGGAGCCGGGCGCGCAACGCCGCTGGACCGTGCTGCTGCGCTGGCTGCTGCTGATCCCGCAGTGGATCGTGTTCACGATCCTCGGCATCCTCGGCTTCCTCGCCGTCGTGGTCGGCTGGTTCGCGGCGCTGGTCCTCGGCCGGCTGCCCGAACCGATCCACCGCTATCTGGCCGCGCTGCTCGTCTACCAGGCGCGGGTCCAGTCCTACGCGATGCTGCTGGTCGACCGGTATCCGCCGTTCGCCTTCGACGCTCCCGAGTACCCCGTCCAGGTCGAGCTCCGTCCGGCCGGCGCGCTCAACCGACTGGCCGTGCTGTTCCGGCTGATCCTGATGATCCCCGCCGCGATCGTCCAAGGCCTGGTGACCCAGGGCTGGTACGCCGTGGGCTTCTTCCTCTGGCTGATCGCCCTGGTCCTCGGTCGGCTGCCGCGTCCGGTCTTCGAGGCGACCGCCGCGACGGTGCGCTTCTCGCTGCGGTTCCAGGCCTACGCGTCGATGCTCACGCCCGCCTATCCGAAGCGCCTCTTCGGCGACGACTCGTTGGCGACGCCCGATCGCCGCTCGGCGTCCCGGCCGCTGCTGCTCTCCGGGGGCGGAAAGGCGCTGGTCGTCCTCTTCCTGCTGCTCGGCCTGCTCGGCAGCGTCTCGACCTCCTACGAGAACGGCACCAGCAACAGCACGAACAGCGGCGACCTCCCCAGCTCCGCCGTCGGACGCTGACGTCCGCAGACGTCCGCGGACCGACCGCCTGCCCGGCCGTCCGACGCGGTATGGCAAGGTCATGGGCATGAGCCTGCGCCGTTTCACCGACGACCTGTGGTCGGACATCGAGCCGATCTTCGCCGAGATCCTGGAGCACCCGTTCCTTCGCGGCCTCACCGACGGAACCCTGCCGCGGACGGCCTTCCGGCACTTCGTCGAGCAGGACTCCCTCTACCTGCGCGACTACGCGCGGGCGCTGGCCCTCTGCGGCGCCCGCGCCCCGGAGATCGAGTCGGTGCAGGCGTTCCTGGGCGATGCCGCCGGTGCGATCGCGGCCGAGCAGGAGATGCTGGCCGGGTTCGGTGCGGAGCTCGGCGAGGAGCCGCTGAGCCAGGAGGTGCTGCCGACCACCCGCGCGTACACCAGCTACCTGCTGGCCGCCGCGTACGGGGGCAGCTACGCCGAGGCCGTGGCGGCGGTGCTGCCCTGCTACTGGATCTACGCCCGGGTCGGTGAGCAGCTGCTCGCCAAGTCGTCCCCGGACCCGCTCTACGCCCGCTGGATCGCGGTCTACGGCGACGAGTCGTTCCAGGAGATCGTCCGCCGGGTGGTCGCCCTCACCGACGAGCTGGCCGAGCAGGTCTCCGCGGCGGAGCGGGAGCGGATGCGCGAGCGCTTCACCGTCGCGTCGCGCTACGAGTGGATGTTCTGGAACGCGGCCTGGATCGGCGAGCGTTGGCCGGTCTGACCGGGCAGGACGCGCCGGCCGTCGTCCCGTCGACGGCAGCGCCCGCCCCAGTGTCCTGGCTGCGCCGGACGGCCGGGCCCCTGGCGCTCGTCGGGGCGCTGGCGGCCGTCGCCGTCACCGTCGCGCTGCTCGGCGGGCAGCGCCTGCTCTCCGGAGCGGATCCGTTCGGTGGGTTGCCCGCACCGGTGGCAGCGGCGGTGTTCGTGGTGCTCTACGCCGCCGCGACGGTCGCGTTCGTGCCGAAGCCGCTGCTCAACCTGGCGGCCGGGGCCTGGTTCGGGCTGACCGAGGGGCTCGGGCTGGCCGTCGTCGCGACCACGCTCGGCGCGCTGGCGTCCTTCGCGCTCGCCCGGCGGGTCGGCCGGGAGGCGCTCCGTCCGTGGCTGCGCGCCCGCGCCTGGCAGGCGCTGGACCGGGAGTTGACCGGCCACGGGTTCCGGTCCGTGCTGACGATGCGTCTGATCCCGGTGCTGCCCTTCGCCGTCGTCAACTGCGCGACGGCGCTGGGTGGAACGCCTACGCGCCCGTTCGCCGCCGCGACGGCCGTGGGCGTGCTGCCGGGAACGGCCGTGCTGGTCCTGGCCGGTGCGACCGCCTCGGCGCCCGGCCCGCTCGGCACCTGGCTCTCGCTGGCGGCCCTGCCCGCGCTCGGCGGCGCAACGCTGCTGCCGCGTCTGCGCCGCGGCTCCCGCCCGCGCGTCGTACTGCGTGTCGTGCTGCGCGGCGGCCCGCGGCTCCGCCGGGGCGTGGACGGTGGTTGACGAAGGCATAGGACCGCTGGTCAACTGTCCGATATGAGGACCGGACAGCGCTTGGTGATCCGGGGCCACATCGACTTCGGTCGAGTGTGGTCCGCGGCGTGTCGGCCCTGACCTCTGATCCCCGCCTCCGCCGCCCCAGGCTGCCCTCCCGCGCCGCCCCATGTCGCCGGCCTTGCGGAAGTGTGCGCACGCAACCCGAGCAGAATCACCGAAGCAGACGACCTCGTCGAAATCTTCGAACGACTTGAGGAGTCCCATGTCCACGGCCCTGGACGACTGGAAGCACTGGATCGACCAGCGCGTCATCACCGCCCGCGCGCCGCACGGCCCGCTCGCGCTCACCGGCACGCACTGGCTGCGCGACCTCGCCCCGGGCGTCCCCGGCGTGCCCGGCCGCTGGGAGCTCGACGCCGAGGGCGGCTGCGTCACCCTCACCGCCGCCCGCCACGACGGTCTCGCGGTTGACGACGAACCGCTCGACTGCACCGTCCGGCTCTGCCCGGACACGGCCGCGAAGCCGTCCCGGATCACCTACGGCGGACGGCGGTTGCTGCTGATCCTGCGCGAGGGTGAGTACGCGGTCCGCGTCTACGACCCGGCCGCTCCGGCGCGTGCGGCGTTCGCCGGGATCGCCGCGCACCCCTACGACGCGGCCTGGGTGCTCCCGGCGCGGTTCACGCCCTATCCGGACACTCAGGTGGTGCAGGTCGACCACGCCGACGGCCGCCCGCGCGGACTGGCCCTGGCCGGGGAGGTCGCCTTCGAGCTGGGCGGCAGCGCGCTCCGCCTCGCTGTCGGCCGGGCGGACACCGGCGCGCTGCACGCGGTCTTCGCCGACGCGGACGAGCAGTCCCACCGCTTCCGCTTCGTCGACCTCCCAGCCCCGGCGGAGGACGGCAGCACGGTCCTCGATCTCAACCGGGCCTACCTCCCGCCCTGTGCCTTCTCGGACCACTTCCTCTGTCCCTTCCCGCCGCCCGGCAACCGGCTCGCGGTGGCCGTCACGGCGGGCGAGAGCCGCGTGCTCCGGCACTGAACAGCCGAGGGTGCGCCGCTCAGCGCACCTGCTCCAGCGCCGAGGCGAGCGGCTCCAGCACGGACGGCGTGTAGGGCGTCGGCAGGTAGACGATGCCGAGGTCCGCGCCCGCCTCCGCGAAGGCCGCCGCCTCGGCCGCCGTCGCCGACGGGTCCCCGGCGTAACGGAGTTGGGCCGATACGCGGATCTCGGCCGGATCCCGGCCGAGATCCGCGCAGTGCCCGTGCAGGATGTCGCGGGCCTTGCGGAAGTCGGCGAGCGGACCGGTGTCGAAGTTCCAGTGCTGCGCGAAGCGGGCCGCGGTGCGGAGGGTCCGAGCCGCTCCGCTGCCGCCGATGCAGAGCGGCGGATGGGGTCGCTGCACCGGCTTGGGCTCGCACCGGGCGTCGGCCAGCCGGTAGTGACGGCCGGTGAAGGTCAGCGTCGGTTGCGGCGAGAGCAGGCCGACCAACACCGCACAGGCCTCTTCGAGCCGGTCGCTGCGCTCGCGCGGAGTCCCCAGCTCGATCCCGTACGCGGTCGACTCCTCCGCGCTCCAGCCGGCGCCTATGCCGATCTCCAGCCTCCCACCGGAGATGACGTCGAGCGTGGCGGCCATGTTGGCCAGCACCGCCGGATGCCGGTAGTGGACGCCGGTGACCAGCGTGCCGAACCGCAGCCGCGTCGTCGCCTGCGCCAGCGCGGCCAGGGCGATCCACCCCTCGAACCGGGGGACGGTCGGGTCCGCGCTGTGCGTCGGGTGGAAGTGGTCCGAGGTCCACCCGGACTCGTACAGCGGGATCGTGTCGGCCTCCCGCCAGACGGCGAGCAGGTCGTCCCACGAGGTGCCCTGCGGCGAGGTCTTGAAGGCGAAGCGCATGCGGCGACCGTACCGGCACCCGGTCGCCCCGGACAGGCCGGAGCCGCCGTCGGAAAACCCCTTTGCCGGACGCGACTCGGCGGCGCGACACTGCCGGGATGGACTCCGAAGCCGGGCACATCGAGGTCGGTTACTCCGACGCGGACGACGCCGCCCTCTACGACCTGCTCAACCCCTGGGAGCCGGAGGTCCGTCCGAGCGGCGACGCCTTCTACCACGACCTGGTCATGGCGGCCGACTCCGTCCTCGACGTCGGCTGCGGAACGGGCCTGATGCTGCATCATGCCCGCGCGCAGGGTCACCGTGGGCGCCTCGTCGGCCTGGACCCGCACGTCCCCTCACTCGCGCGGGCCCGCCGCCGGGACGACGTCGAGTGGGTCGAGGGCCGTGCGGCGGACGCCCGCTGGCGGCAGGAGTTCGCCCTGGCGACCATGGTCAGCCACGCGTTCCAGTGCCTGGTCACCGACGAGGAGGTGCGCACCTCGCTCGCCGCGATCCGGGCGTCCCTCCGCGACGACGGAGTATTCGCCTTCGAGACGCGCCATCCGCAGGCCCGCGCGTGGGACGGGTGGACCTCGGAGAGCCCCTCGACCGTTCTCGACGGCGCCGGGCGGACGCTGCTCGTCTCGAACGCAGTGGAGTCGGTGACCGACGGCGTCGTCACCTTGACCGAGACCACGTCCGCCCTCGACGGCACGGTACTCCGGGTCAGCCGGGCCGCCCTGCGCTTCCTGGCGGTCGACGCCCTTGACGCCCTCCTCACCGAAGCGGGCTTCACCGTCACCGCGCGCCACGGCGACTGGGCCGGTGGCCCGTTGGACGATCGCAGCAGGGAGATCGTCACCCTCGCCCGCCGCAACTGACCCCTTCGGACACCGGCCCTTCACCCGCGCCCCAGCAGCCGCGCACCCAGCGGGGTGCAGGCGTGCCGCACGAACTTGCCGTCCCGGGAGGTGGTCACCAGCCCGGCCGCCCGCAGCGTCTTGGCATGGCCGGAGGCGCTGGCCGGGCTGATCCCGAGCTGCTCGGCCAGCCCGCCGGTGGTCTGGGGCCGCGCCAGCAACTGCAGTACCTGCGCCCGCGTCGGACCGAGCAGCGCCGCCAGCGGGTCCGTGGACCCGTCCGGCGGCGGAACCAGTGACAGCGCCCGCAACGCGGGGTAGACGAGCAGCAAGGAGCCGTCCGGCGCCCAGGCCGACAGCGGCGCGCCGCGCCAGAGCAGTGACGGTAGCAGGGTCACTCCCGCCCCGGTGAGCCGGACCTCGCGCTCGCGGGTGCTGGGCAGCCGCAGCACGCTGCCCGACCAACTCGACCCCGGGGCAAGCCCGGAGAGCAGCGCCCGCAGCCCGTCGGTCGCCAGTACCTGGCTGCGCCAGGTCACGTCCGCGGCGAACCCTGCCTGCAGCTGCGGCCACCACGGCCGCAGGAAGTCGCGGTGCGCGGCGGTCAGTGCGGTCTCCAACTCCCGCCAGGCACGCGGCTCACCGCGCGAGAGCGCCACCGCCCGTGCCGGGACGACCGGTTGGTCGCCCAGGACCCGGCGCAGTTCGCGTGCTGCCTCCTCGCGCGGCGTCGCAGCGACGAGGGCGACCGCCTCGGCGGCGTCGGTCAACGGTGGGTCGATGAAGACCGGTCCGAGCCCGGTGTCCGGCCGCAGCAGCTGCAGCAGGGACTGCACCGGCGGAGTGAGCGTGGGCAGCGCAGCGCGTCGCCACCGGGCCAGCACCGGATCGGGACTGCCCGCGCGCAGCAGCGTCAGCGCCAGCCCCGCCTCGACCAGCGGCGCGGGCGCGGCGGCGAGGCGCACCCTGAGCAGGTCCTCCGGCGTGAACCGCACGCGCAGCATGACCCGCCCCCGCCCCCGATCGCGTCCGTCCGGTCGCTCCCAGCCTGCCACGCTTCGGCCGGGCCCGAAATGATCACACGTCAATTCACCTGCGGAGCAGGCTTGGTGCGCACCTTCCGCAACTGCCCTGACGGAGGCCATGTGTACCGAGAGCAGAGACGAGAGCAGAGACCTGCCCGAAGAACCCGCACCGCAGTCGGCCTGCTGCTGAGCGCGGGCGTCGGCCTCGCGTTCGCCCTGCCCGGGACAGCGGCGGCCGACCCGCCCGGTCCGTGGCAGAGCTACCGCAGCGGGCCGTTCACCGACGCGGCGGGCGAGGTCTGCTCGTTCCCGCTCAGCGGCCACTCGGTGGCGGACCAGGAGAAGATCCGGACCTTGGCCGTGGACAGCTCGGGGGAGCCCACGGAGCAGGAGATCACCGGTCAGCTCGTGTTCCGCTACACCGACGACGCCACCGGGGCCTGGACGGACGAGAACCTGACGGGAACGGCGTGGCTCTACCACCACGCCGACGGCAGCCAGACCTGGGTGGTCTCCGGCCACCTCGGCCTGGGCATCCGGGCGGGCAACCCCTACGCGGCTCAGGGCTACTCGATCCTCGGCGGCAGCCTGACCGTGCAGATCACGGCCGACCACTACCCGTACGTGACCGGGCACGACGGGTCCACCGAGGACCTGTGCCAGGAGCTCGGCCGGTCCTGAGCACGGCGCCACCACCCGTCCGCGCGTGCCGCCGCGTGCGCCTCCACACCCGCCTGCGTGCCCCTGCCCGCGTCCGTCTCGGAGCGCGCGTCGGACGGGTGCGACCTACCGTGGACTGATGCGACCTGTTCCCTGGTGGGCGCTGGTGTCGGCGGGGATCGCGCCTCTGTTGCTCGTCGGCGGGTGGTTGGTCGCGGCCTCGTTCCAGGGGCCGGGATACGACCCGGTGACCGACACGATCAGTGCGCTGGCAGGCGGAGGCGCGGCGGACTCCTGGCTGATGGCCGGGGCCATCGGCGGGCTGGGCGCATGCCATCTGGTCACGGCGATCGGGCTGCGCGTCGCGGGGGTTGCCGGGCGGGTCGCGCTGGCGGCCGGGGGAGTGGCGTCGATCGTGGTCGCGTTCTCGCCGGTCCCGAGCAGCGGCGGGTCGCTGCGACACAGCGCCGCCACGGTGGTGGGGTACTCGTTCCTCGCCGTATGGCCGGTGCTGGCCGCGTACCGGCCGCACACACCGGCCTGGGGGCTGCGTCCGCTGCTGTCGGCGGCGGTCACGCTCGTGTCGCTGCTCGGGGCGGGCTGGTTCCTGCTGGCCTTGTGGGGGCACGGCGCGGCGGGCGTCGCCGAGCGGGTGGTGACCGGCGTGCAGGCGCTGTGGCCGCTGGTCGTGGTCTTCTCCTGCCTGGAACTCGAACGCGTGCGCCATCGAAGAACGGTCGCCCCCGACCGCGCGTGACGACGCGGGATGCCTGCAGCGGCCGCCTGAGGCACGCTGGAAACATGAGCACCAGCACCCTGGTCACCGTGCACTCCGTCGTCCCCGGCACGCGTCCGTTCCGCCGGGTCGAGATCCAGGGCTACGACGCGGGCCCGGCCTTCCGACAGGAGGACGTGCTGCGCCTCTGCCGCGACCGCGGATTCCACGACGTGAACCTCGACGACCCGAAGACCGTCACCTGGATCGGCGGCGGTCGCGAGACCTGGTCCTGAAGCCCTGAGGACGTGTCCGTGGCGATGGACAAGGCGGTCAGCGACTACATCGACGCGATCCCGGCGGAGCAACGCCCGCTCTTCGACCGGATCCACGGGCTGATCCTCACCGCCTGCCCCGACGCCGACGTCGTCCTCTCCTACGACATGCCGACCTACCAGGTCGGCAAGCGCCGGATCCACGTCGGGGTGTGGCAGCACGGCGTCTCGCTCTACGGCTGGCGCCGCGCGCAGCAGACCGGTTTCGTCGAAGGTCACCCGGAGCTGCTCCACGGCAAGGCGACGCTCCGCCTGCGCCCTGAGGACGCGGCAGGGATGTCCGACGACGAACTGCGCACGTTCCTGGCCGCCGCGCTGGGCGACTGACCGGGGGCGGCTGAGCGCGGGTGACTGAGCGCGGATGACTGTGCCGACACCTTGCCGTAGGAGGCGTTGGCGAGGGCGTTGCCGACGATGTCCCTGACCGCGTTGGCGATGACCACGATGACCACGGCGACGATGCCCTTGGGCAGCCAGGAGACGATCGCGTTGATCATCACGCTGATCGGGTTGTGTCCGAAGACGCCGAAGGCGAGCTGTAGGGCCATCAGCATGATCGCGTAGTACACGATCTTGGCGAGGATGCCGGTCATGGCGTACGAGGAGCCCTGAAGCGGACGTCCGATACCCGCCCGCTCGGCGACCCGCTCCGAGCCGACCCGCCGCAGCAACCGGTCGAGGACCTTGGCGATGAAGCGTGCCACGATCCAGCCGACGATCAGGATCGCCAGGAAGGCGATGAACTTGGGGACAAAGGCTGCGAACTTGGACCAGGCGTTCGAGATACCGCCACCGATGTCCACATTGAGGGCGAGATGGAGCCGGCCGATGCGCGACGCTCCCTCGTGTGACCTACTGGGGTGGTCGCTCTCGGAACGAACGACACGAACGAAGGGAACCAACGGTCATGACCACCACCGATGACGCGGGCCGCTTTCTCGAACTGGACCGGGGCCGCTCGGCCGTCCGCTTCGAACGTGTCTACGCCCGCCCGGTCGCCGCCGTCTGGGCGGCGGTCACCGATCCGACCGAGCTGGCCCAGTGGTTCCCGGCGCCCAAGGTCACCCTCGACCTCGTCCCGGACGCCGAGATCACCTTCGGAGGCGATCCGTCCGCACCGGACCTCGTCACCACCGGCCGGATCCTCGTCGCCGAGCGGCCCCGTCGGCTCCATTTCACCTGGGGCGCCGACGAGTTGCACTTCGATCTCGCGCCGCTCCCGGGCGGCGGCACGCGCTTCGCGCTCACCGACGTCCTCGATGTCCGCGCCGCCGCCGCCCGCAACGCCGCCGGTTGGGAGCTCTGTCTCGCGGCCCTCACCGCCCACCTCGGCGGCGGCGAGCACGCAGGGCCCCACGCCGGTCCCTCCGCCGCCTGGGAGGACCGCTACGCCGCCTACCTCACCGCCGGGTTCCCTTCCGGTGCCCCGATCCCGGGTCGTGACTGAGTGTCGGACCGGTGCATCGGCGTTCGCCGGCAGTTCTGACTTTTCGATTGCGCCGGTGGGGCGAATCGGGTGACCCTGCGGTGCGGCGTCTTCACGGGGCTCCGGGTGCGCAGGAGGCTCGGTGGTGGCCGAGTCCCGCGCTTCCGCCGCGGGGGCCGGGAGGTTGTGATGGAGATTCTGCTCGTTGCGTCCGCCTTCAACAGCCTGACGCAGCGCGTCTTCGCCGCGCTGCGCGACCGGGGACACACGGTCGGGGTGGAACTCGCGAGCGGATCTGCGCTGGTCGCGGCGGTACGGCAACGGTCGCCGGAGCTGATCATCGCACCGATGTTGAAGACGGCCCTGCCCGACGAGGTGTGGACGACCGTCGCCTGTCTGATCGTCCATCCGGGGCCGCTCGGTGACCGCGGACCCTCCTCGCTCGACCGCGCCGTCCAGGACGGTTGCGACACCTGGGGTGTGACGGTCCTTCAGGCCGAGGCGGAGATGGACGCGGGCCCGGTCTGGGCCACCGTCGACTGCCCGCTTCCGCCGCGCGGTAAGAGCGACCTCTACCGCAACGAGATCGCGGACGCCGCGCTGGAGGCGGTCCTCCTCGCTGTCGAACGCTTCACCTCCGGCGCGCACGAGCCAGGTACTGGCGCCTACGAGCTTGGCACCCATGAGCCCAGTGCCCATGAGCCCAGTGCCCACGAGCCCGGTACCTACGAGCCGCTGTCGCAGGAACTCCCCGAGATCCGCCAACGGGTCGTCACCAGGCCTTTCCTGCGCCAGCCCGAGCGGCGCATCGACTGGTCCGCCGACTCCACGGCCGACGTGCTGCGCAAGCTCCGTGCGGCGGACTCGCAGCCGGGCGTGCTGGACGAGCTGCTGGACGGGGAGTGGTTCCTGCACGGCGGGCACGAGGAGGACCGGCTGCGCGGCCGTCCGGGGGAGCTACTGGCGACCCGTCACGGCGCCGTCTGCCGCGCCACCGTGGACGGCGCGGTCTGGATCCCGCAGCTGCGCCCGCGTCGGACTCCCGGCGCGCAGAGCACCTTCGCGCTGCCCGCGACGCTCGCGCTCGGCCCGCAGCTGCCGCGACTGCCCGAGGAGCCGGTGGAGCTGGAGCTTCCCGCCGGTCGCCGGACCTGGACGGACATCCGCTACCGCGAGCACGGCGAGGTCGGCACGCTGTCGTTCTCCTTCGCGGGCGGCGCGATGGGGACGAGCCAGTGCCGACGTCTCCTCGCCGCCTACCGCGAGGCCTGCAGCCGGCCCACCTCCGTGCTGCTGCTGGGCGGGCAGCGGGACTTCTTCAGCAACGGCATCCACCTCAACGTCATCGAGGCTGCGGCCGACCCCGGGTTGGAGTCCTGGGCCAACATCAACGCCATCGACGACCTGGTGGAGGCCGTGCTCACCACCACCGACCGGCTCGTCGTCGCCGCGCTCGGCGGCAACGCCGCAGCGGGCGGGGCGATGCTGGCACTGGCGGCCGACGAGGTCTGGTGCCGCGACGGCGTCGTGCTCAACCCGCACTACCGGCTGATGGGCCTGACCGGCTCGGAGTTCTGGACCCTGTCGCTGCCCCGACGCGTCGGCCCGCAGGCCGCGCACGCGCTGGTCACCCAGGCACTGCCGGTCAGTGCGGAGCGCGCGGCCACGATGGGCCTGGTGGAGCGGGTGATCGCCTGCCCGCCCGAGGAGTTCGGTGCGCACGCCGCCCATCTGGCGGAGCACCTGGCCGGGATGCCCGGCACGCCCGCCCGGATCGCCCGGAAGAAGGCCGCGCGGGAGCGTCAGGAGGCGGAGCGTCCGCTGCGCCTCTTCCGCGACGCGGAGCTGGAGCGCATGCACACCATCTTCTTCGACCCCGAGCAGCCCTACCACGCGCTCCGCCGGGCCTTCGTGCACAAGCACGCCGTCCTCGCCACGCCGGAGCACCTGCGGCCACCGCTTCCCCGGACGCCTCAGGCGCGGCCTCAAGGCCAGTCGGTCGCCCGGTCGGCTGTGCACACGTCACTCTGACAGCCGCGCTTGGGGGGCGACTGCGGCGTGGCGCGCGGTATCCAGTAACCAGGACGCCGTTGTCTGGATCCATTGACGTCCGGGTCCGTTGATTCCTTCCCCCAGGAGGCATCCATGTCGGATGCGAAGTCTTCCACCATGACCGCAGGGGCCACCGCTCTGAGCGCCGAGGACGACGAGGCGCCGATCCATGTTCTCTGGATCAACGCCGGGCTGAGCTGTGACGGCGACTCGGTGGCGCTGACGGCCGCCACTCAGCCGAGCATCGAGGAGATCGCCATGCGCGCGCTCCCCGGTCTACCGAAGATCGCCGTGCACTGGCCGTTGATCGACTTCGAGTGCGGTCCGGTCCAGGGCGCGGACGCGTTCATCGAGTGGTTCTTCAAGGCCGATCGCGGCGAACTCGAGCCGTTCGTACTGGTGATCGAGGGGTCCATCCCCAACGAGTCGATCAAGCCCGAGGGTTACTGGTGCGGCTTCGGCGACGACCCCGTGACCGGTCAGCCCATCACCACCAGCGAGTGGTTGGACCGACTGGCCCCCAAGGCGCTGGCGGTCGTGGCCATCGGTACCTGCGCGACCTACGGCGGCATCCACGCCATGGCGGGCAACCCGACCGGCGCGATGGGCGTGCCGGACTACCTCGGCTGGAACTGGAAGTCCAAGGCCGGGATCCCGATCGTCTGCGTGCCCGGCTGCCCGATCCAACCGGACAACTTCGCGGAGACGCTGACGTACCTGCTCTACCAGGCGGCCGGGTCCGCGCCGATGATCCCGCTGGACGACAAGCTGCGGCCGACCTGGCTGTTCGGCGCGACCGTCCACGAGGGCTGCGACCGCGCCGGCTACTACGAGCAGGGCGAGTTCGCGACCACTTACGACTCGCCCAAGTGCCTGGTGAAGCTCGGCTGTTGGGGTCCGGTCGTCAAGTGCAACGTCCCGAAGCGCGGTTGGATCAACGGCATCGGCGGCTGCCCGAACGTGGGCGGCATCTGCATCGCCTGCACCATGCCCGGCTTCCCGGACAAGTTCATGCCGTTCATGGACGAGCCGCCCGGCGGGAAGGTGTCCAGCACGGCCAGCGAGATCTACGGCGCGGCCATCCGCAGGCTGCGCGCGATCACGGCGCACACGGTGGACCAGGAGCCGAAGTGGCGCCACACCGGCCGCGAGCTCACCACGGGTTATCGCAAGCCCTGGTGACGATCAGTCAGAGATCGGTCGGAGCCGTCGGTCAGAGCTCCGGACGAACAGCGCAAGCAGAAGGGCACGGCACACGACGATGGCAGCGGGAGACGGCACCGGACTGTTGGAGATGTCCTGGGATCCGATCACACGGATCGTAGGCAGCCTCGGCATCCACACGAAGATCGACTTCAAGCAGAAGCGGGTCGCCGAGTGCTACAGCACCTCGTCCGTCTTCCGCGGCTACAGCGTCTTCATGCGCGGCAAGGATCCGCGTGACGCGCACTTCATCACCAGCCGCATCTGCGGCATCTGCGGTGACAACCACGCGACGTGCTCGGTGTACGCGCAGAACATGGCGTACGGGGTGAAGCCGCCGCATCTGGGCGAGTGGCTGATCAACCTCGGCGAGTCCGCCGAGTACATGTTCGACCACAACATCTTCCAGGAGAACCTGGTCGGGGTCGACTACTGCGAGAAGATGGTCAAGGAGACCAACCCGGGCGTGCTCGAACTCGCCGAGCGCACCGAGGCCCCGCACGCCGGCGACCACGGCTACCGGACCATCGCCGACATCATGCGCTCGCTCAACCCGCTGGAGGGCGAGTTCTACCGGGAGGCGCTGCAGGTCAGCCGCTACACCCGGGAGATGTTCTGTCTGATGGAGGGCCGCCACGTGCACCCCTCCACCCTCTACCCGGGCGGCACCGGCACGGTTGCCTCGGTGCAGCTGCTCACCGACTACCTCAGCCGGCTGATGCGCTACGTCGAGTTCATGAAGAAGGTGGTCCCGCTCCACGACGACCTCTTCGACTTCTTCTACGAGGCCCTCCCCGGCTACGAGGAGGTCGGCCGTCGCCGAGTCCTGCTCGGCTGCTGGGGTGCCCTCAACGACCCGGAGTTCTGCGACTTCACCTACCGCAACATGACCGACTGGGGCCGGCGGATGTTCGTCACCCCGGGCGTGGTCGTGGACGGCAAGCTGGTCACCAACGACCTGACCCGGATCAACCTGGGCATCCGCATCCTGCTGGGCAGCTCCTACTACCAGGACTGGGAGGGGCAGGAGAAGTTCGTCACCCACGACCCGCTGGGCAACCCGGTCGACGCCCGCCACCCGTGGAACCAGCACACCATCCCGGCCCCGCAGAAGCGCGACTTCGACGACAAGTACAGCTGGGTCATGTCGCCGCGCTGGTTCGACGGTCAGGACTACCTCGCCCTGGACACCGGCGGCGGCCCGATCGCGCGGCTGTGGTCCACCGCGCTCTCCGGGCTGGTCGACATCGGCTACGTCAAGGCCACCGGCCACAGCGTCGTCATCAACCTGCCCAAGTCGCTCACCAAGCCGGAGACCACCTTCGAGTGGAAGATCCCGCAGTGGAGCAACGCGCTGGAGCGCAACCGGGCCCGCACCTACTTCCAGGCCTACGCCGCCGGCGTCGCGCTGCACAGCATCGACATGGCGCTGGCCGAGGTCCGCGCCGGGCGCACCCAGACCTGGGAGAAGTTCGAGGTCCCGGACGAGGCGATCAGCTGCGGCTTCACCGAGGCCGTGCGCGGCGTGCTCTCGCACCACATGGTGGTCCGCGACGGCAAGATCGCCAACTACCACCCCTACCCGCCGACACCGTGGAACGCCAGCGTGCGCGACTCCTACGGCACCCCCGGCCCCTACGAGGACGCGGTGCAGAACACCCCGATCTTCGAGGAGAACCCGCCGGACAACTTCAAGGGCATCGACATCATGCGGGCCGTCCGCAGCTTCGACCCGTGTCTGCCCTGCGGCGTGCACATGTACGTCGGCGGCGGCAAGACCGTCCAGAAGATGCACGTCCCCACCGGGCTGAGCGGAATGGCAGGATGACGGGGGACCAGCACCCGTCCGACGCGACCGCGGCGCGGGTCGAGGAGTTGCTGGACCGCCTTGCGTCCAGCAGCGACCCGGCCGCGGCGGCCACCGCCGAGGAGTTGGTACGCGCGCTGATGGACTTCTACGGAGCGGGCCTGGCCCGGGCGGTGGAGCTGCTGTCCGGACGCAGCGGCAGCCCCCTCGACGCACTGCTCGACGACGAGGTCACCGCCGGACTGCTGGTCCTGCACGACCTGCATCCGGACGACGTCCCCGCCCGCGTCCGCCGCGCCCTGCGCGCGGCGGACGCGGGGGAGTGGGAGCTCGTCTCGCTCGACGCGGAGACGGGTGCGCTGACGATCCGTCAAGCCTCGACCGACAGTGGTGGTGGCGGTGGCTGCGGCTGTGGCAACAGCGCCGATACCGTACGCGTCCGGGTGCGGGCGGCGCTGGCCGGGTTCGCGCCCGAGGTGACGCAGGTCGACCTGCTGGCTGCCGAACCAGCCCGTCGTGAGCCGCCGTTGCTGCAGATCGGCCTGCGGCCCGGTGCCGCCGCGCCGGTGGAGGCACGATGACGGCGCTCCCGTCCACGCCTGCGGCCCGTCTCCGGACGGGCCTGCGGCGCTTCACCGGCCCCCGCCCGCCCGCCGTCGAACGCTGCGAGCTGTGCGCGGCGGAGGTCGGCCCGGGCCACCGGCACCTCGTCGACACCGAACGCCGGGTGCTGGCCTGCGCCTGCACCGCCTGCGCCATGCTCTTCGATCGGCCGGGCGCGGAGACAGCCACGGGCGCGGGCCGGTTCCGCACCGTCCCCGACCGCTACCTGTCCGACCCCGACGCCGCGCTGGACGACGGGAGTTGGGCGGGTCTGCAGATCCCCGTCGGCATGGTCTTCTTCCTGCGCGACGGTGCGAGCGGCCAGGTGACCGCCTTCTATCCGAGCCCGGCCGGGGCCACCGAGAGCGAGCTGGAGCCGCAGGCCTGGGAGGCGATCCGGGCGGCGACTCCGCTCGCCGACGAACTGGCCCCGGACGTCGAGGCGTTGCTGCTCCGTCACCACCAGCACCGCAGCGCGTGCTTCCTGGTCCCGGTCGACGCCGCCTACGAGCTGGTCGGCCGGATGCGGCGACGCTGGCAGGGCTTCGACGGCGGCGCGGAGGCGCACGCCGAACTGGAGCTGTTCTTCGACCACGTCACCCGCCGGGCGCACCGTGCGCAACAGCCATCGAAGGGACGCCCATGAGCGGGCTCGACTTCGCCTGCACCGAGGTCCGGGCCGAGCCGTATGCGGCCGGGCCGACCCTGCTGTTCCGGGTCAGGATCACCGCCCAGGGCGAGCCGCAGCGGGTCCATGCGCTCGCCCTTCGCTGCCAGTTCCGGATCGAGCCGGCCCGCCGTCACTACTCCGAGCCCGAGGCGGAGCGCCTCGGCGACCTCTTCGGCGAGCGCTCGCGCTGGGGCAGCACGCTGCATCCGCTCCAGTTCGCCCAGGTCGGCGTGGTGGTCCCGGGGTTCACCGGCAGCACCGAGGTGGAGCTGCCGGTGCCGGTCAGCTACGACCTGGACATCGCCGCGACCCGCTACCCCGACGCGCTGGCCGAGGGCGAGGTGCCGTTGCTGCTGCTCTTCTCCGGCACGGCTTTCCGCGGCTCCGGCGGGTTCCAGGTCGAGCCGGTGCCATGGGACAAGGAGGCGGTCTGCCGGATGCCGGTCGCCGTCTGGCGCGAGGCGATCGACGCACACTTCCCCGGCTGCGGCTGGCTCCGGTTGCCGCGGGACACCATGGCCGCCCTCCAGGCCTACCGCTCCCGGCACGCGCTGCCGTCCTGGGAGGCCACCGTGGAGCGGCTGCTGGGTGAGGCGGATGAGGACGCGGAGGGCGGACCGGCTCTCGCCGCAGCTGCGGCCCGTGCCGTGACCGCCTTTCCTTCCGTCCCCACCATCCACACCGCCGAGGGGAGCCTGCGATGACCGCCGGCCCGGCCAGGACGGCACCCGTAGACGAGCTCCTCGCGACGGCCCGCCAGGTCGCCGACGCCGTCCTCTACGAGGGCTACGTCCTCTACCCGTACCGCGCCTCCTCGGCCAAGAACCGGATGCGCTGGCAGTTCGGCGTGCTGGTACCGCCGTCCTGGGGTCGGGACAGCGGCGAGCACGCGCACCAGCGGACCGAGTGCCTGCTGGAGCCGCGCGAGGGCGGCCGGCTGCACGTGCTGCTGCGCTTCCTGCGCACCCAGCGCCGAACCGTCCACGAGGTCGCGCCCGACGGCAGCCACCGGCCGGTCGCGGCCCTGGAGCTCCCGGATCGGGTGCTGGTGCCCTGGGACGAGGGCGTGGAGGAGGAGCTCCGCCTCGACGTCGACGTCACCGAACTCGTCGACGGTGGCGTGGAGTTGCCGTTCTCCCGGCCCGCGGCCGAGGAGACCGAGGAGCTCCGCGACGCGGCGGGTGCGCGGATCGGCAGGCTGGTGCGCCGCCGCGAGCGGGTCGACGGCGTGCTGCGACTCGTCGCCACCGAACTCCCGGGCCCCTACCCGGTGTTGCGGCTGACGGCGGTGGTGGAGAACGGCGGCGGGTGGAGTCCGCTCCCCGGCGAGGAGGCCGACCGGGAGGCGGCGTTGGCGCATGCCCTGGTCTCCGCACATCTGCTGCTCGGTCTGACGGCGGGCTCGTTCGTCTCCATGACCGATCCGCCCGAGTGGGCCAAGTCGGCCGTGGCGGAGTGCCGCAACGAGCACACCTGGCCGGTCCTGGCGGGCGTCGACGGGGCGGCCGACGTGCTGCTCTCCTCGCCGATCATCCTGGAGGACCATCCGCGCATCGCTCCCGAGAGCCTCGGCACGCTGTACGACGCCACCGAGATCGACGAGATCCTCGCCCTGCGCACCGCCACGCTGACCGACCAGGAGAAGCGCGAGGCACGCGGTACGGACGCGCGTGCCGCCGCCGTGATCGAGCTGGCCGACAACATGCCACCGGAGATCCTCGATCGCCTCCACGGTGCGATCCGCTCGCTGCGCGAGGTCGGCGGCACCCCAGCTTCGTCCGCTCCGTCCGCTTCGTCCGCTCCGACGGTTGGCGTTGCCGCGCCGTTCGACGCGCCGCCGGACGCCGACCTCGTCTACCAGGAGTTCGACCCGTTCCGCACGGAGACCCCCTGGTGGGACCCGGCGGCGGATGCCAGTGTCGATCCCGGCCGGGACCAGGTGCTGGTCGACGGCATCCCGGTGCGGGCCGGCAGTCGCGTGGTGCTGCGTCCCGGACGGAGGCGGACGGACGCACAGGACATCTTCCTGCACGGCCGGACCGCGCTGGTCGAGGCGGTGCTGCACGACGTGGACGGCGGTGTGCACGTCGCGGTCACGGTCGAGGGCGACCCCGGCGCGGACATCCAGCGCGAGCAGGGCCGCTTCCGCTACTTCCAGCCCGACGAGCTCACCCCGGTGGAGGCGTCGTGACCGACTCCTACCCGGCTCCGGAGCCGCCGCGCACGCTGATCGCAGGGATCGGCAACATCTTCCTCGGCGACGACGGCTTCGGCGTCGAGGCGGTCCGTCGCCTGGCCGAGCAGCCGCTGCCGGAGGGTGTCGAAGCCGTGGACATCGGCGTCCGTGGCGTCCATCTCGCCTACCAACTCCTGGACGGCTACCACACGGTGGTGCTGCTGGACGCGATGGCCCGGGGCGGCGACCCCGGCACGGTGTACCTGGTCGAGGACGCCCGCGTCGGCAGCGCCCGGGCCGACGCGGGGGCGGAGGGGCCGGTGCTGGACGGGCACCGGATGTCGCCGGACGCCGTGCTCGCCCTGCTCGACCACCTCAGCGCCGGGACCGGTGGCAGCAGGCCGCAGCGGGTCGTGGTGGTCGGATGCGAACCGGCGAGCGTCGCCGAGGGCATCGGGCTCAGCGACGCCGTGGCCGCGTCCCTGGAGCGGGCCGTGGCCGTGGTCCTCGACCAGCTCCCGATCGCGACCGTCCAACTGCCCGAAACTGACTGACCACTCGTCATATTTGTGTACCGACAGACAGAAGAAGGAGGTTCGCCCATGTTCAAGCTTCTCTTCGGAGCGGTGCTGGTCGCCGCGGCCGGTGCGGTCGTCGTCAACCTGCCCGACATCAAGCGCTATCTGCGGATCCGCAGCATGTGAGCTGCGACCGAACGGTGGAGCCGGGACGGACGCGTCGGCGTGGCGCGTCCGTCGGCATGTTCGGCCGCCGTGTAATGGAGCGGCGTCGAGGCGCACCGAGCCCGATGCCCAGGGAGTCCGCATGCACGAGATGTCCATCGCGCTGGCCGTCGTCGACCAGGTGCAGGACGCCGCACGCGCGGACCGGCAGGGCGCGTCCGGCATGGCTCCGGTCGGCATGGTTCCCGACCGGGTCACGCTGCGGATCGGCGAGTTGGCGGGAGTGGTGCCCGACGCGCTGCACTTCTGTTTCCAACTGGCCTGCGAGGGCACCCTGCTGGACGGCGCCCGGCTGCTCACCGAGAGCGTCGAGGGCCGCGCCCACTGCACGCCGTGCGACCACCAGTGGTCCACCGGAATGCCGCCGGACCTCTGCTGTCCGCGCTGTGGCTCCGGCGCGAGCGGCCTGCTGGCGGGACGGGAACTGGAGATCGCCGAGGTCCACTGGAGCGAGCCGGGCGAGCCGGGAGAGCTGAGCAAGCCGGGCGAGCCGTGCCGACCGGCGGACCACTTCGTAGTCGAGGAGGCCTGAGGACCGTGTGCCGGGTGACCCAGCTGCAACAGGCGATCCTCGCCAAGAACGACCACCACGCCGACGGCCTCCGCGCAGCGCTGGCTGCGCGCGGCACCGGTCTGGTCAACCTGCTCTCCAGCCCCGGCAGCGGCAAGACCGCGTTGCTGGAGGCGGAGTTGACCCTGGCGCGGCAGCGCGGCGTCCCGGTCGCGGCCCTCACCGCCGACCTGGCCACCGAGAACGACGCCACCCGGCTGGCCCGTTCGGGCGTGCCGGTCAAGCAGGTGCTGACCGACGGGCTCTGCCACCTGGAGTCCGAGATGCTCGACGCGCATCTGGACGGCTGGCTGCCGGAACCGACCCGGCTGCTCTTCGTCGAGAACGTCGGCAACCTGGTCTGTCCCGCCTCCTACGACCTCGGCGAGTCGCTCCGCGTGGTGCTGGCCTCGGTCACTGAGGGGGAGGACAAGCCGCTCAAGTACCCGACCGCGTTCGGGCTGGCCCAGCTGGTCGTGGTGACCAAGAACGACCTGGCGGAGGCCGTCGAGTTCGACCGCGAAACGCTGCTCGCCAACATCCAGCGGGTCAACCCGGGCGTGGAGGTGGTCTTCACCTCGACGCGGCGCGACGGCGAGGGGGTCGGCCTGCTGCTCGACCGGGCCCTCGCGGTCGCCGACGGGGCACCGGCCCACCGGCCGCTCATGGCCGCCGAAGCGGCCGCGAACGGGCACGGGCACGGGCACAGTCATGGGCACGGGCACAGCCGTCACGACCACGACGCGCACGCGCACTGAGAGCCGCGACCGATGACCGCGCCCACGACCACCCCCGAGCGCCCCGCCGGCGGGGAACGTCGCCGCGTGACGGTCCGGGGCGTGGTCCAGGGCGTGGGCTTCCGGCCGTTCGTCTTCGGGCTGGCCAACGAGCTCCGGCTGGCCGGGTTCGTCACCAACACCGGTGAGGGCGTGGTCACCGAGGTGGAGGGCGCGCACGAGGCCGTCGCCGCGTTCTGCCTCCGGATCGCCGCAGACGCGCCGCCGTTGGCCGTGGTCGAGTCGGTCAGCCACGAGAGCGTCGCCGCCGCCGGTGAGACGGGCTTCCGGATCGAGGTCTCCCGGTCGGAGGGCCCGCGCCGCACGCTGGTCTCGCCGGACACCGCCACCTGCGCCGCCTGCCTGGCCGAGCTGGCCGATCCGCGGAACCGCCGCTACCGGCACCCCTTCATCACCTGCACGCACTGCGGCCCGCGTTTCACCATCGTCACCGGCCTGCCCTACGACCGGGCCAACACCACCATGGCCCGGTTCCCGATGTGTGCGCGCTGCGAGCGCGAGTACACCGACCCCGCCGACCGCCGCTTCCACGCCCAGCCGGTGGCCTGCCACGACTGCGGCCCGACGCTGCGACTGCTGCTCGCAGACGAGGGAGGCGACGGCCGTCCGCCCTTGGACGCCCCGGGCGCCCCGGACTCTGACCCGATCGCCGCCGCCCGGCGTCTCCTTGCGGACGGTCGGATCCTGGCCGTGAAGGGCCTCGGCGGATACCACCTCGCCTGCGACGCGACCAATGCGGCGAGCGTCGCCCTGCTGCGCCGCCGAAAGAACCGCGGCGACAAGCCGTTCGCGCTGATGGTCGCCCAACTCGCCGACGTCGAGCCGCTGGTGCGTATCGACGACGCCGAGCGCCGACTGCTCACCGGAAACCGCCGCCCGATTGTGCTGCTGCGGCGTCGTGGTGATGTGGCGTCAGAAACGCTCGACGGTACGGTCCCGGCCGCCGAGGTCGCACCCGGCAGTCCGGATCTGGGCGTGATGCTGCCCTACACCCCGTTGCACCACCTGCTGCTCGGCCTCCCCGGCGACCGGCCCGGCCCGCGTCTGCTGGTGATGACCAGCGGAAACCTCGGCGGTGAGCCGATCGTCACCGACGACGCGGAGGCGCTGACCAGGCTCGCGCCGCTGGTGGACGCGTGGCTGACGCACGACCGGCCGATCCAGGTGCCGTGCGACGACTCCGTCGTGCGGGTGGTGGACGGCGAGGAACTGCTGGTCCGGCGTTCGCGCGGCTACGCGCCGCTTCCGGTCACGCTGGCCTTCCCGGTCCGGCCCGCGTTGGCGGTCGGCGGGGACCTGAAGAACGCCTTCTGCCTCGGTCAGCAGCGTCACGCGTGGCTCTCCGCGCACGTCGGCGACATGGACGACCTCGCCACGCTCACCGCGTTCAAGTGTGCCGAGCGGCAGTTGGAGAGCATCACCGGCGTCACGCCGACCCTGCTCGCCGCCGACGCGCACCCCGGCTACCGTGCCTCGGGCTGGGCGCGCCGCAACGCCGGGGAGCGGCCGGTGCGGTCGGTGCAGCACCACCACGCGCATGTGGCCGCAGTGATGGCCGAGAACGGCCTGGACGGCACCGGTCCGGTGCTCGGCGTCGCCTTCGACGGAACCGGCTACGGCGACGACGCGGCCGTGTGGGGCGGCGAGTTTCTCCTCGCCGACTACGACGGCTACCGACGGCTCGCCCATCTCGCCTACGTCCCGTTGCCCGGTGGCGACGCGGCGGTGCGCCGCCCCTACCGGATGGCCCTGGCCCACCTCTTCGCCGCCGGACTGCCGTGGGACGACCGCCTGCCCTGCGTCGCCGCCTGCCCGGACGACGAACGGCCGGTGCTGGAACGGCAGTTGCAGCGTGGTCTGGCCTGCGTGCCGACATCGAGCACGGGCCGCCTCTTCGACGCGGTCTCGTCCCTCGCGGGCGTCTGTCACCAGGCGCGCTACGAGGCGCAGGCCGCGATCGAGTGGGAGGCCGCGGCCTACGCCTGGCAGCGCGACGGCGGCGCGTCCGGCCGTGGCTACCGCTTCGCGCTCGCGTCCCCGGCTGGGGATGCGACCCGCGGTGCGGACGCGCCGCTGCGGCTCGACCCTGGACCGGTGCTCGCCGCTGTCGCGGCGGACGTGCTCGCGGGTGCGCCGACCGGCCTGATCGCCTCCCGGTTCCACAGTGGCCTCGCCGACGCGGTCCGGCAGGTCTGCGCGACCGTCCGGGAGCGGACCGGCGTCGGGACCGTGGCCCTGAGCGGCGGAGTCTTCGCCAACGCGCTGCTGGCCTCCGCGTGCGCGTGCGGATTGCGAAACGACGGCTTCACCGTGCTGCGCCACCGCTTGGTCCCGCCCAACGACGGCGGGCTCGCGCTCGGCCAACTCGCCGTCGCCGCCCGCGTCCAGACCACTGAGCGACCCCAGGTTTGATCCTCCCAGGCTGATCCGAGACAAGGAGAAGAGCGTCCATGTGCCTCGCGGTACCCGGAAGAGTCCTCGAGATCGAGGAGCGGGACGGAACTCGGATGGCCACCGTCGACTTCGGTGGTGTGGTCAAGGACGTGTGCCTGGAGTACCTGCCCGACCTGCAGGTCGGCGAGTACACCATCGTCCATGTCGGCTTTGCCCTGCAACGACTTGACGAGGAGTCAGCACGCCGCACCCTCGCCCTTTTCGAGGGGCTCGGGCTGCTGGAGGAGGAGTTCGGCGACCAGTGGGAGATCGCCGCCCGGGCCGCCGGATCCGATGGCACAGACGCCACGCGCGGCACGGACGGCACACGCGGCACAGACGGCACGCACGGCGTAGACGTGCAGCGGGAGGCGTAGCGGTGAAGTACCTCGAAGAGTTCCAGAATCCCGACCTCGCCCGGCGGTTGCTGGACGAGATCCATGCCACGGTGACCCGACCCTGGGCGCTGATGGAGGTGTGCGGCGGTCAGACCCACTCCATCATCCGCCATGGCATCGACCAACTCCTGCCCGACCAGGTCGAGTTGATCCACGGCCCCGGCTGTCCGGTGTGTGTGACGCCGCTGGACGTCATCGACAAGGCACTGGAGATCGCCTCGCGCCCGGACGTGATCTTCTGCTCCTTCGGCGACATGCTCCGCGTCCCGGGCACCGGGCGCGACCTGTTCCAGGTGCGCAGCGAGGGCGGCGACGTGCGCGTCGTCTACTCGCCGCTGGACGCGCTGCGGATCGCGCAGCAGAACCCCGGGAAGCAGGTGGTCTTCTTCGGCATCGGCTTCGAGACCACCGCTCCACCCAACGCCATGACGGTGCATCAGGCGGGCAAGCTCGGCATCCGCAACTTCAGCCTGCTGGTCTCGCACGTCCGGGTCCCGCCCGCGATCGAGGCCATCATGAGCTCGGCGGAGTGCCGGGTCCAGGCCTTCCTGGCCGCCGGGCACGTCTGCAGCGTGATGGGCGTCGAGGAGTACCCCGAACTGGCCGAGCGGTTCCGGGTGCCGATCGTGGTCACCGGGTTCGAGCCGCTCGACATCCTGGAGGGCGTCCGCCGCGCGGTGCGCCAACTGGAGCGCGGTGAGCACACGGTGGAGAACGCCTACGAGCGCGCCGTCCGACCCGAGGGCAACCCGGCGGCCCTGGCGATGCTGGCCGACCTGTTCGAGGTCACCGACCGCGCCTGGCGCGGCATCGGCGTGATCCCGCGCAGCGGCTGGCGACTTGCCGAGAAATACCGCGAGTACGACGCCGAACACCGGTTCCAGGTAGGGGAGATCGCCACTCAGGAGCCGGCCGCCTGCCGCGCCGGTGAGGTGCTCCAGGGCCTGATCAAGCCGCACCAGTGCGAGGCCTTCGGGACCGCCTGCACCCCGCGCACACCGCTCGGCGCGACCATGGTCTCCAGCGAGGGGGCCTGCGCCGCGTACTACCTCTACCGGCGCCTGGGCAGCACGCCCACGGCCCAGCCGCAGCAGACCCTGGAGGGGACCTCCGTTGGCTGACACCCTGGATGTTCAGGCACCGGACTTCTCCGGCTGGACCTGTCCCGCTCCGCTGCGTGACCTGCCCCGGATCGTCATGGGCCACGGCGGTGGCGGAACGCTCTCCGGCGAGCTGGTCCAGCACGTCTTCGCCCCGGCCTTCGGTGGGGAGCACCTGGCGGCGCTCGGCGACTCCGCCGTGCTGGACGTCGGGGGCGTGCGACTCGCCTTCTCCACCGACTCGTTCGTGGTCCGGCCGCTCTTCTTCCCCGGCGGCAGCATCGGCGACCTGGCGGTCAACGGCACCGTCAACGACCTGGCCATGAGCGGCGCTGAGCCGCTCTACCTCTCCTGCGGGTTCATCCTGGAGGAGGGCGTCGAGACGGCCACCGTCGCCCGGGTCGCCGAGGCGCTCGGCGCGGCGGCCCGCAGCGCGGGCGTCGAGGTCGTCACCGGCGACACCAAGGTGGTGGAGGCCGGCCACGGCGACGGCCTCTACATCAACACGGCGGGTATCGGCGTGGTCCCGACCGGTGTCGACATCCGGCCGCAGCGTGCGGTGCCGGGGGACGTGGTCATCGTCAGCGGGCCGATCGGCGTGCACGGCGTGGCCATCATGAGCGTCCGCGAGGGCCTGGAGTTCGGCGTCGAGGTGCAGAGCGACTGCGCGGCCCTCGGCGGCCTCGTCCAGACGATGCTGGGCGCCTGCCGCGACCTGCACGTGCTGCGCGATCCGACCCGGGGCGGACTGGCCGCGGCGCTCAACGAGATCGCCCAGGCCTCGTCGGTCGGCGTGGTCGTCCAGGAGCGCGCGGTCCCGGTCCCGCCCGAGGTGGCCAACGCCTGCGCGATCCTCGGCCTGGACCCCTGGTACGTGGCCAACGAGGGCAAGCTGGTCGCCTTCGTCCCGCGTGCCGAGGCGGACGCCGTCCTCGCGGCGATGCGCGCCCACCCGCTGGGCGCGCAGGCGGCGATCGTGGGCGAGTGCACGGACGATCACCCGGGCATGGTCGTCGCCCGCACGGGCCTGGGCGGCACCCGCGTCGTGGACACTCCGCTCGGCGAGCAGTTGCCCCGGATCTGCTGAACAGGGCCATGGTCGGGCGGACTCAGGACCTTCCCGCCCGCCCGACCATCGCAGCCCAGCGAGCGGGCGGCAGCTTCATAGTGATCGCCTGCTCCAGTGCCGCCCGCTGCCGTCGGCTCAGCTCGGGCTGCACATGGTGCAGGTGGCGCGGGAACATCAGCGAGACCAGGTTGTGCCTCGGCAACTCGACGGCGGGCAGGACCGCAGGCATCCGCAACTCGTACTGGCTGTACGCCAGGCCCGCCGCCTGGGCGACCTGCGCGACCTTGGAGTCGCTCATCCCGAGCCCCGGCATGGTGAGCAGCCGTCGGCTGCCGGCGTCCAGCAGCAGGAGCCGTACCTCCGAGGCTTGGCCGTAGTTCTCGCGCAGCCAGACCAGTTCCACCGGCACGTCGGCCAACGGCGAGCCGAGCGCCGACGGCGGGGTGTTCGGCCCGAGCTGGATCCTGAAGCTGCCGGCAGGTCCGTAGCAGACCACCAGCGCCTGGCCGGTCCAGTGCAGATAGGCGCTGTGCACCCACAGCTCGTCCTCGGGGGGGAGGTTCCGCACGCCCAGCGGCCCCGGCCCCGGCGCCGTGAAGGGTGGGCGCTGCACATGACGCCCAACCCGCCGGGCGCGGGCAGGAACCGGTCCGGCACCAGCCGGCCGGACCGTCCGCGCGTCGGATCGAACTCCAGCGGCCGATCCTGCCCCGCCCGCGCAGTCAGAGTCTGCGCCTCCTCCAGGACCCGCCCGGCGCGCACGTCCCGCCGCAGTGCGCGCGGGGTGAACTGCCAGAGCACCGCCTCCACCAGCAGCGGGACAGGTACCAACAGCGCGGCCCAGACCGACGCCGTGCCGAACCGGAGGAGCAGGCCGACTGCCGCTGCCATGGCGAGCACCGTGCTCACCCGTAGTGCGATCCGCCGACTCAGCCGCCGTAGCCGCAGTGCGTCCGCCAGCCCCTCCTCGGGGGCCGTCCAGACCCGCCAGCTGAACGCCGTGAGCAGGCACGGCAGCGCCGACTCGATCCACACCTCCCGCGCGGTGGTGGCGCCCTGCCGCAAGCCGACGGCGACACAGACAGCCCCGGCCAGCGCCGGGACGCCGGTCAGCACATACCTGCGCCGACGCATCCAGAACGCTCTGCAGCGGTACCGCAGAACGGACATGACATTCCGTTGCACCCTGTCCATGGCGCGCCCCCCGTTTCCCCGTGTGCGCCCGACAGCAGGAGTATCCGCCTGGAACGGCGGCCGGGCACCGAGTCGGTCTCGGTCGGATCTCCCGGGCCGTGGCCACGCCGGTTGCCGGTGGTGCGGGGCGGTGGTGAGCTTGAGGGGAGCCGAGAACCGGCAGAGCAGCGTGGGGAAGCGGGTGACGACGGGATGAAGGCGAAAGTAGGTGACCGGCTGCGCTTCCTGGGGCACCAGGTGGGCGCGCCCGACCACTTCGGTCGGGTGGTCGAGGTGATGGGCAAGGAAGGCGATCCGCCGTACCTGGTCGAGTTCGACGACGGGCACCGGGCTGAGGTCTTCCCCGGGACCGACTGCGAACTCGAACACGCGGGTGCCCGTCACAGCGCCGCATAGACCGCAGAGAGCAAGGGCTTAGCCCCGCGCGTCTGCGCGGGGCTACGCCATTCGGGTGATTGCGCGGTTCAGGGCTGCCGGATCGCCGAGATCTCGAACTCCAGCCGGATCTTGTCGCTGACCAGCTGCCCTTGACCGACAGGTCGCCCACCACGTTGAAGTGCGTGGCGTCGACCGGTTCGACCGCCGTGGAGACGAAAGTGATCTCCGGGTGGTTCGGCAGGTCGAGGAAGTCGTTGCTGCGCAGGTGGCCGTCGCGCTGCTCGTTGCGGGTGTCGAGGCTGTCGGTCTTGATCGTGATGCGGACCGAGGACTTGCTCGGGTCGGCTCCGTCGACCTGCGCGGTGCCGTCGAACTCCTTGAAGAACCCGCGGACCTTGGTGACCATCGCGTGCCGGGCGACGAAGCCGATCTCGCTGCGCGCCGGGTCCAGCGCGTAGACCCCGGTCAGGTCGGCGTGGGGGTGGTCGTCATCACGGGCTCCAGAGGGACGCGGCAGGGGCGGGCGGGCTGCTCGGGCGGGCTCCACGTTAGGCAGCCGCGCACAGGGCCGCTTCCCGTCGCGCGATCCCGACCTCCGGCCGACCTCCGAACGGCCCAACCCCGTCCCCGAAGCAATGGATTTCCGGCCGCCGGGCACCTTCTGCGCAAGGGACGGGTACGGCTGCGCGCATGTGCGCTGCAGCTGCTTCCCAGGGTTCCCAGGTGACCGCTTCCGCCGCCCTGGAGGGTGCCGATTCCGCCGCGCTGGAGGGCGCCGACGTGCTGGTGCTCTTCGGCATCACCGGCGACCTGGCCAGGAAGATGATCCTGCCCGCCCTCTACCGGCTCTCCGAGAACGGTCTGCTGACCGTCCCCGTCGTGGGAGTCACCACCCGGGCCTGGGACGACGGAATGGTGCGCGCCCACGCCCGCGAGGCGGTGACGGCGGCCATCGAGGACTTCGACGAGGACGTGTTCCAGCGCTTCGCCGCGCAGTTGTCCATCGTCGGCGGGGTCCAGGCCGACCCGAACACCATGAGGCCCCTCGCCGACGCGATCCACGGATTCGCCGCCTTCTACCTGGCTGTCCCGCCCTCGCTGTTCCTTCCCTTGGCCAAGGCACTGGCCGAGGCGGGGCTCAACCGCGGCGCGAGGCTGGTCGTGGAGAAGCCGTTCGGCCACGACCTCGCCTCCTGCCGCGAGTTGCAGACCGACCTGGCACGGTACTTCGACGACGACCACCTGCTGCACGTCGACCACTTCCTCGGGGAGGAGACCGTGCGCGGCCTGCCCGGCCTGCGCACCGCCAACACGCTGCTGACCCCGGTCTGGAGCCGGGACTGGATCGACAACGTGCAGATCACCCTGGCCGAGGACTTCGGCGTCGCGGACCGCGGCTCCTTCTACGATGCGGTCGGCTGCATCCGTGACGTGGTGCAGAACCACCTGCTGCAACTCCTCGCCTACCTGGCCATGGAGCCGATCGGCACCGAGGCCCTGCGGACCCGGGGGCAGCCCGACGCGCAGGCAAAGGCAGAGGCCCGGGCGCACGAGGCGTTGCGCCTGTTGCAGGCGGTGCGCACGCTCAGGCCCGAGGACGCCGTGCTGGGCCAGTTCCAGGGCTACCGGCAGGTGCGCGGGGTCCACCCCGACTCGACCACCGAGACGTACGTGGCGCTGCGTCTGTCCATCGACAACGAGCGCTGGGCCGGGGTGCCCTTCTGCATCCGCAGCGGGAAGTGCCTGGCCGCAACGGCCACCGAGGTCGTCGTCCAACTGCGCGCACCCTCGCTCTTCCCGGACCGGCCCGGGAGTGGGAGCCACGCCATGCCGCCCGACCTGATCCGGTTCCGGATCAAGCCGGACCCCGGTCTGACGTTCGCCGTCACCCTGGAGCGCCCGGAACCGCCGCACGAGCGGGTGACCGGCGCGGCCGGCGTCGACTTCGAGACGGTGCTCGGTCGTGAGCCGCTGCCCTACGAGACCGTGCTGCACGCGGCGATCGTCGGCGACCCGGTCCCCTTCGCCGCGTTCCCGTGCATCGAGGAGGCCTGGCGGATCGTCGGGGACGTGATCGACACCGGCAGCCGGCCGCTTCCGTACGAGCCGGGCAGCTGGGGGCCGGAGGCCGCGCGGCGACTCGTGCCGGGCGACGGCTGGCACCAGCCGCTCTGGGCGCTGCCGGGCACGTGACCGGCCGCAGTGACGACCGGGGCGGCGACCGGAGTGGCCGGAGTGGCGGCCAGTGCGGGATGGGCGTGCGCTTGAGGTATGAGCGACGACGACATCATCACCGCGTGGACGGAACGCCTGCGCGTGCAGGCGCCCGGCCTCTCGCCCGAGCGGGCCCGACGCTTCGTGCATGACCTGTTCTACGCGGCGCAGCGCGAGCTGGACAAGGAGCAGGCGGAGGCCGACTACGACCGCGAGGAGTGACGCGACCGCTCGCCGGAGCCCGCTCTGCGGAACTCAGGGCACGATCACCAGCTTGCCCCGGGTGTGTCCGGTCCGGCTGGCGTCGAAGGCGGCGGCGACCTGGTCGAGCGGGAAGGTCTGCGCGACCTCCACGGTCAGTGCGCCCCGGTCGACGACGGTCGCCAGCTCGGCCAGCTTCACCCCGTCCGGGCGGACCCAGATCCACATGCCGCCGTGCTGCTCGACGGTCGGGTCGGCGACGGAGGCGTTCCGCCCGCCGGGCGCGAGCACGGCCAGGGTCACGTCCACCTGTCCGCCGACGAAGTCCGCGACGGCGGTGACCCCGTCCGGAGCCAGGGCGCGGATCCGCTCGGCCACGCCGTCGCCGTAGGCCACAGGCTCGGCGCCGAGCTTGCGCACGTAACCGTGGTTCCGCTCCGAGGCGGTGCCGATCACCTTGGCCCCACGGTCGACGCCCAGCTGCACGGCAATGCTCCCCACCCCGCCGGCCGCGCCGTAGACCAGCAGCACGTCGTCCGGGCCGACGCCCATCCGGTCCAGGGTGCGCAGCGCGGTCAGGCCCGCGAGCGGCAGGCCGCCCGCCTGCGCCCAGTCCAACCCGTCCGGCTTGCGGGCGACGTGCTGGGCTGAGACCGACACGAGTTCGGCGAACGTGCCCGCGTGGATCGCGTCCTTGCGGGCGTAGGCCATCACCGGGTCGCCCGGTGCGAACTCGGGCGTGTCCGGGCCCACGGCCACGACCGCCCCGGCCACGTCCCAGCCCGGGATCACCGGGAAGACGGTGTCCATCATCGGATCGAGGCCGCCCGTCATGACCTTCCAGTCCACGGGGTTCACCCCCGCCGCCCGGACCTGGATCAGCACCTGACCGGGCCCGAGCTTGGGATCGGGCACCTCGCCGAAGCGGAGCCGGGAGTTGTCCACGGCAAAGGCTTCGTATGTCACTGCGCGCATGAGCAGACCTCCTTGCTGCCATCCTCTGCTCCCCGACCACGCCTCGCGCGCCGATACCTGCCAAGGAAACCCGGTTGCAGCAGCGAGCCGTGCCCGGCCGTCCGGTGCGTGCCAGCATCAAGACATGAGTCGTCCCGAACCCACCCGCCGCACCGGCAGTTCGGAGCCCGCGTCCGTCGCCGCGCTGCGTCGCCCGCCGGGCTCCTTCGCCTACGGCATCCGTGTTCCCGGCGACGTCGACGGCGCGGGCATCCAAGCCCGGCTCGCCGACGGCGTGTTGACGGTCACTCTGCCCAAGTCCGGTCAGCCCGCCCGCCGCAGCATCGAGATCGAGGTAGCGGGCGAGTAGTTCGAGTGCCTACAGATAACAGGACTTGGGAGCCACCGTGACCACGCGCGGCTTCCGGACCCGGATGTACGTGGCCGGGCTGGCGACGACGACGGCTTCGTGCCCGTCCTCGTACTCGACCCGGTAGAGCGGGGCAGCTCCGCCGCTCAGGACTTCCTTGACCTTGGCGATCCGGTCGTTGGATCCGGCCGGGCCGTGCATCAGCAGCCAGTCGCCTTTGGCAGCCTGCATCGGGATCGCCTCCCAGGTGGCGCGGGCGGACGTGAATCCCCACCAGTTTAGGCCCGGCCCGTCCGCGTCGCTGCCGGGCGAGGGTGTGGTCCAGCACGTAGCATCGCAAAAGAATCCCGGCGCCAAGGGAGCCTCATGGCCATTCCGCAGACCGTTGTCGCACCCCCCAGCCCCGCGGCCGTCTTCCTCGTCGCCACGATTGCCGACGGCGGCGAGCGGACCGTCCGCGACCTGCTCCAGAATCTGGCCAGTGTGATCCGTACGGTGGCGTTCCGCGCCCCGGAGGACGGTCTCGTGTGTGTCGCCGGCATCGGCTCCGAGGCCTGGGGGCGGCTGTTCCCCGGCAGCCCGCGGCCGCGTGAACTGCACCCGTTCCGGCAACTGGACGGGCCTGTGCACCACGCCCCGGCCACCCCGGGCGACCTGCTGTTCCACATCCGGTCCCGGCGGATGGACCTCTGCTTCGAGCTGGCCCGCCAGGTGACCGAGCACCTCGGCGACGCCGCCACCGTGGTGGACGAGGTGCACGGATTCAAGTACTTCGACGAGCGCGACCTGCTCGGCTTCGTCGACGGAAGTGAGAACCCGACCGGGCCGACCGCCGACGCCACCGTCTACATCGGCGACGAGGATCCGCTGTTCCGGGGCGGCAGTTACGTGATCGTGCAGAAGTACCTGCACGATCTGGCCTCCTGGCTGGAACTCCCCACGCCGGAGCAGGAGAAGGCGATCGGTCGCCACAAGTTCAGCAACGTCGAGTTCCCTGACGACGCCAAGGCGCCGAATGCGCACATCGCCGTCAACCAGGTCGTGGGTGAGGACGGCAGGCAACGCCAGATCGTGCGCGACAACATGCCGTTCGGCGCTGTCGGGAGCGGCGAGTTCGGGACCTACTTCATCGGTTACGCGCGCACCCCGGCGGTGACCGAGCGCATGCTGGACAAGATGTTCCTGGGGGATCCGCCGGGAAACACCGACCGCATTCTCGACTTCTCGACGGCGGTCACCGGCTGCCTGTTCTTCGTGCCGACTGCGGATTTCCTGGACGCCGTCTCCGTAGGTGGCGACGACGGCGGCGGGTCCCTGGGAGTCGGCAGCCTAAAGGACGCCTGACTCAGCCTCAAGCAGCGTGAAGGAGCTGGACGATGTCCGGTATGAGCAATCTGCACCGGGAGTTGGCCCCGATCACACCGTCCGCGTGGTCCCAGATCGAGGAGGAGGCCCGCAGGTCGTTCAAGCGCCATCTTGCGGGCCGCCGCGTCGTGGACGTGACGGGGCCGCAGGGGCCGGAGTTGGCGGCCGTCGGCACGGGTCACCTCACGAACATCGAGCCGCCGGACGCCGACGTCCGCGCCCGGCTCCGTGACGCTCGGCGGTTGGTCGAGCTGCGGGTGCCGTTCACCGTCAGCCGCGCAGCCGTCGACGACGTCGAACGCGGCTCCCAGGACTCCGACTGGCAACCCGTCAAGGACGCGGCGCGGGTCATGGCGTTCACCGAGGACCGCGCTGTCTTCGACGGCTACCAGGCGGCCGGCATCGAGGGCCTGCGCGCCCGCAGCTCCAACCCGGTGCTGACGCTGCCCGCCGACCCGGACGGCTACCCGGACGCGATCAGCAGTGCGCTCACCGCGCTGCGGCTGGCGGGCGTCGGCGGGCCGTACTCGGTGCTGCTCGGCGCGGACGAGTACCGCGCGGTCAGCGAGACCTCCGACCACGGCTATCCGATCGCCAAGCACGTCGCCAACATGATCGACGGCGACGTGGTCTGGGCACCCGCGCTCACCGGCGCGTACGTGATGACCACGCGCGGGGGCGACTTCGAACTCCGGCTCGGTCAGGACCTGTCGATCGGCTACAGCTCGCACGACCGGGAGAACATCGAGCTGTACTTCCAGGAGACGCTGACCTACCTCACCTACACGGACGAGGCCGTCGTGGTGCTGCGCCCCTGAGCCCACGAACTGCGGTGACAGGACCGGGCCCCTCGGGAGTCATCTCCCGAGGGGCCCGGTCCTGTCACCGCTGGTTGCTCACGTGTAGCTGCTCGGCGGGAAGTCCTCGCGGTCCTTGCGGTGGACGCCCTTGTCGGGGTTGAGTTCGCCCTCCGCGACCTCGCGGTCGACCTCGGACTCCTCGCCGCGGTACTGCTCCTTGGAGCTGGGTTCGGCCTCGGGGTCCAGGCCCACCTCCTCGCGGTCCTCCTCGGTGCGCTCCTCGAGTTCGTCCTCGTCGGGGCGGCGTGGAAGGCCGCCACCGTGACCCGTGTCGGGATTGCCCTCGACGGTCTTGTTGGACTTGTGGTGGTGCGCCATGTCTTCCTCCTTACGCGCCGGCGGCCTCGGCGGTGCCCGCGCCGGCCTTCGCCTCGTCCGCCGTGCTGTCCTTGTCGCCTTCCTTCTCGCCCTCGCGGATGGTGCAGTGCAGCGAGTCCTTCACGACGTCGGCGACGATCGTGTCGCCCGGACCCGCGACCCCGCCGAGCAGCAGCGACGCGATCCGGTTGTCGAGTTCGGACTGGATCGTGCGGCGCAGCGGGCGGGCGCCGAACTCGGGCTGGTAGCCGTGGGCGAGCAGCAGCTTCTTGGCGGCGTCGGTGACCTCCAGCGTCATGCCCTGGGCCGCGACCCGGCGTTGGCTCTCGTCCAGCAGGTGGTCGAGGATCCGCGAGAGGTCCTTCTCGGAGAGGGAGTGGAAGATGATGATGTCGTCGATCCGGTTGAGGAACTCCGGCAGGAACCGCCGCCGTAGGTCCTCCATCAGCTCGTCCTTGATCTCGGAGACGTCGCCCTCGTGCTCGATGATGCGGTGGGCGCCGATGTTGGAGGTCATGATGACCACGCAGTGCCGGAAGTTGACGGTTCGGCCCTGGGCGTCGGTCAGGCGGCCGTCGTCGAGGACTTGGAGCAGCGCGTTGAAGATGTCCGGGTGGGCCTTCTCGACCTCGTCGAAGAGGACCACGCTGTAGGGCTGGCGGCGCACCTTCTCGGTGAGCTGGCCCGCCTCCTCGTAGCCGACGTATCCGGGAGGGGCGCCGACCAGGCGGGCGACGGTGTGCTTCTCCTGGAACTCGCTCATGTCGAAGCGGGTCATGCGGTCCGAGTCGCCGAAGAGCTGTTCGGCCAGGGTCTTGGCCAGCTCGGTCTTGCCGACGCCGGTCGGGCCCAGGAACATGAACGAGCCGACCGGGCGGTTCGGGTCGCCCATGCCGGACCGGTTGCGGCGTACCGCCTCGGAGACCGCGGTGACCGCCTCGTCCTGGCCGACGACGCGGTCGTGCATCGCGTCCTCCAGGTTGAGCAGCTTCTCCTTCTCGCTGGTGGTGAGCTGCGAGACGGGGATGCCGGTGCGCCGGGAGATGACGTCGGCGATGTCGTCGGCGGTGACGGTGATGACGCCGGGGCGGCCCTCCTCCAGGCCCGCCAGCTCGCCCTCCTCGACGTCGATCCGGCCCTTGATCTCGGCGGCCTTCTCGAAGTCCTCGCCCGCGACCGCCTGGTCCTTCTCCCGCTTGAGCTGGGCGATCCGTTCCTCGCGGTCGGTGACGTCGGTGGACGGTCCGGACGAGCGGAGCCGGACCCGGGCGCCGGCCTGGTCCATCACGTCGATCGCCTTGTCGGGCAGGAACCGGTCGGAGATGTAGCGGTCGGAGAGCTCGGCGGAGGCTGCCAGGGCCTCGTCGGTGAAGCGGACGCCGTGGTGGGCCTCGTACGCGTCGCGCAGGCCTTCCAGGATCTGCACTGTTTCCTCGACGGTCGGCTCGGGGATCAGCACCGGCTGGAAGCGGCGTTCCAGGGCCGCGTCCTTCTCGATGTGCTTGCGGTACTCGTCGATGGTGGTCGCGCCGACCACGTGCAGTTCGCCGCGGGCCAGCGCGGGCTTGAGCATGTTGCCCGCGTCCATCGAGCCTTCGCCCGCCGAACCGGCGCCGACGACGGTGTGCAGCTCGTCGATGAAGAGGATGATGTTGCCGGCCGAGTCCTGGACGTCCTGGATGACCTTCTTCAGGCGCTCCTCGAACTGCCCCCGGTACTGGGTGCCGGCGACCATGCCGGACAGGTCGAGGGAGACGACGCGCTTGCCCTTCAGCGTCTTCGGAACGTCGCCCGCCACGATCCGCTGGGCCAGGCCCTCGACGATGGCGGTCTTGCCGACGCCCGGTTCGCCGATCAGGACCGGGTTGTTCTTGGAGCGGCGGGAGAGGATCTCGATCGTCTGCTCGATCTCCTCGGCGCGGCCGACGACGGGGTCGAGCTTGCCCGCCTTGGCCTCCTCGGTCAGGTCGCGGCCGAACTCGTCGAGCGTGGTGGCGGGCTTCTGCTCGGCGGGCGCAGAGCCGTCGGCGCGCGCCGCGCGTTCGGTCGCGCCGCGGAGGTTGCCGACGTCCACGCCGGTGGAGCGCAGCGACCGAAGCGCGTCGGGGTCGGCGTCGGAGAGGAGCGCGCCGAGGATGTGCTCGGGGCCGATGTAGGAGGCGCCGGTCGCCTGGGCGTGCTCGTAGGCGGTGGCCAGGGTGCGCTTGGCGGAGGGCGTCAGACCCGGCTCGCCCGTCTCGGCGCCGCCGCGCGGCAGCACCGCGGTGAGCTTGGACGCCAGCGCGTCGGGTTCGAGGCCCGCGCGGGCGATCAGCGACCGCGACGGCTCGACCTGGGTGGCGGCCCAGAGCAGGTGCTCGGTGTCGAGGTCGGTCACACCGTCCTGTTCGGCGCGTTGCGCGGCGAGATTGATGAGTTCCTGGGAGGACTCGGTCAGGAGCCGTCCGATGGGCACCCGCTGCACGTTCGGGGGTGAGGACGCGGGTGACATCCCGAAGAAGTGGTTCAGCAGATCGCTGAACGGATCGGACGAGCCGAAAGCTGAACCGTACGACATCGACATGACAGCTCCAGATATGGAGGGACTACCCACCACTCAAACCCGAGACGTGCGGGGCCGCAAACGCAGCGGATTGCGCTGGACCGAGGCCGATTTCGCGCCTCTGACCCGCGTGTTCCCGCGTGCTTCGAGTGCTGCGTCGGACCGGTCTTCCGAGGTGTCCGCAGGCGCCGGTGATCGTCTGGCACGTGGTGATCAACAGCACTAGCCTGGGCGGACGAGCCGAGCCCCGGCCAGCAACCCCCGCACGGTGGAAGGTGAGTACGGTGAGCGCTCCCGAGGACCCGAAGGTCGAGCTGGAGCCCAGTGTCGGCGCCGTTCCCGCGGAGCGTCCGGAGTTCCACCCCTACCACCACCCCGCAGCGGGCTGGGGCGCTGCCAAGAGCGTCACGAAGTTCCTGACGCGTGAGGGCGAGTACGTCGACGGCCCGCGCGCGATCATGAAGATGAACCACGAGAACGGCGGCTTTGACTGCCCTGGCTGCGCCTGGCCCGACGACATCAAAGGCCTGAAGCTGGACCTGTGCGAGAACGGCATCAAGCACGTCACCTGGGAGATGACCCGCAAGCGGGTCGACCGCGCCTTCTTCGCCGCGCACACGGTCACCGAGCTCGAGGAGTGGAGCGACTTCGCGCTCGAGGACCAGGGCCGCCTCACCGAGCCGATGGTCTACGACGCGGCCACCGACCACTACGTGCCGATCAGTTGGAAGGACGCCTTCGAACTCGTCGGCCGCACCCTGCGCGAGCTGGACGACCCGAACCAAGCCGCGTACTACACCTCCGGAAGACTCGGCAACGAGGCCACCTTCCTCTACCAGTTGATGGCCCGCGAGCTGGGCACCAACAACCTGCCGGACTGCTCCAACATGTGCCACGAGGCCAGCGGACGCGCCATGGAGGCGTCGCTGGGCACCGGCAAGGGCACCGTGGACCTCAAGGACTGGGAGACCACGGACGCGTTGTTCATCATGGGCGTCAACGCGGCGTCCAACGCGCCCCGGATGCTGACCGCGCTGGCCGAGGCGTACAAGCGCGGGGCGCAGATCGTGCACATCAACCCGCTGGTCGAGGCCGCGGCCACGCGGACGATCATCCCGCACGACTTCGTCGACATGGCGCTGAACAAGTCCACGAAGACCAGTACCCTCAACGTCCAGCCGCGCATCGGCGGGGACATGGCGCTGCTGCGCGGCGTGGCCAAGGCGGTGCTGGCGCAGGCGAAGACGGATCCCAGGGCGCTGGACCAGCTCTTCATCGACCGGCACACCGCGGGCTTCGAGAAGTACCGGGAGGTGTGCGAGGCCACCTCCTGGGAGGAGATCGAGCGCCAGTCCGGCGTCTCCCGCGCCGAGATCCTGCGGGT